>JAWVZJ010000342.1:0-3427 GCA_033722255.1 Thermoanaerobaculia bacterium
CGTCGCCGTCGTCGTCCCGGCCCTCACGGACCAGGCGATACGAGCCGGCCCGCTCCTTCAGGGGATCGGCACGGACCATGACCCGGGGCTCCTCGGGATGAGGGAGCCAGCTACCGGCGGGATCCGGGATCCGCATCCAGGTGATGACCCCGTCACCGTTGAGGTCGTCGTAGCCGTCCTCGGCCACGAGGCCGTCCACGTCCCGATCTACCTCCTGGTCGTTCCCACCCCGGCGATACCGGGGCTCGGCGAAGAGGCTGCCGTGGGCATCGGGATTCAGGACGGGGGCCACGTAGAAGGTCGTGTCCCGGAGACTCTCCGGATCCCGATCCAGGAGGGTCTCCACGAGGTGGAGGGCCGCCTCGGTCCCCGGCTGGTGGTCCCCGGCGATGTTGGCCCCCACGAAGACCCCGGGACGCTCGTCGGGAGCCACCGTCCCCTCGGCGGCGATCCGGAGGACCCAGAGGTTCCGGTCCCCGGCGCTTTTGCCCATCGACTCCAGCGTGACCCTCGGATCCGAGGACCAGGAGCGGAGATCGGCCTCCACCTCCTCCAGGTCGTGGTACTCGTCGTAGGGGGCCGCCACGATCGCCCGCGATTCGGGGACCAGAGCCGGAATCAAAAACAGAAAGACCGCCAGCACGCTCGCCACTCTCCTCATCTGCTCCTCCTTCACATGTGATGCGGGGGCCGGGAACCGCCCTCCGGAACCAGGCTACCGCACGACCCCCTCGGAACCTCTATACGAGCATCCTGCTCCCGGGTTTCGATCGATCCCCTGGGATTCGGGGTCGAACCCCTGCTCCGCCATTCCGAAACCCGGTTGCGGACCGGAACGTCGGTCGCTAGGAATTCTCCTCCCGGTCCTCGAGATCCACGTCGAGGTCGGCGAAGGCGGCAGCCATGGAGCCGAAGCCCGACTGCTGCTTCTGCTGTTTCTTGAACTCGGTCAGGTCCTTGTTGGTGGCACCGACCTTCGATCCCTCCAGAGCCAAGGAGATTCTCCGGCGCCGGGGATCGACGGACATGACCACGACCTTGACCTCCCGCCCGGGGGGAAACACCCGGGCCGGGATCGCTTCCCGAGGAATGTTCATCTTCGAGGTCGGGAGCAGTCCCGTGAGACCGGGCTCGAGCTCGATGAACGCTCCCGGCTCCGCCGTGTGCTCGACCTTCGCCTCCACCACGGAGCCCTCCGGGTACTTCTCCTCGACACCCTTCCAGGGATCGGGCTCCAGGGCCTTCATGGAGAGGGAGATCCGGCGGCCGCCCTTTTGGATCTTCAGGACCTTGACCTCGACCTCCTGTCCCTCCTCAACGACGTCGGTGATCTCCTCGTACCGCCGTCGGGTGAGCTCGGATCGGTGGACCAGGCCCTCGACCCCTCCGAGGTCCACGAAGGCCCCGAAATCCACGATCGAGGTCACGGTGCCCTTCACCGTGGATCCGGGGGAGATCTCCGAGAGGGTGGCCTGCCGCTCCTCGTACTCGTGCTTCTTCTCGAAGGCCGCCCGGGACACCACAATTCTCCGGCCCTTGTCCTGGACCCGGAGGACCAGGAACTCCATCTCCTGGTCGATGTACGAATCGGGCTCGGCCACTCGACCATCGGCGGCCATCTCCGAACGGGGACAGAAGGCCGGAGTCTCGTCCAGCACCACGTGGAATCCCCCCTTGTTCCAGCCGAAAACCCGGCCCGTCACCGGGGTCCGTTCCTTCTTGGCCCGGCGGAGGGCCGCGATCTCCGGGGGCTCGTCCTTCGAGGCCTCTTCACCCTCGGCCCTGTTCTTCCCCTTCTTCCCCTTTTCTGCCTTCCTTCGCTTCTTGCGCCTCTTCTTCTTTCGCTCGCCCTTCTTCCCCTGCCCTTCGTCCGATTCCTCATCCTCCGGCGCCGGCTCCTCCCGGGCCTCGGGCTCCTCGCCTTCCGCATTCGCGACTCGGTCCGGAGTCTCCTCGGCGATCTCCTCAACGGTCTCAACCGAAGGCTCCGGCTCCTCCTCTTCCTCAGAGACGGACTCCGACACACCACCCTCGGTCTCGACCTCGGCCTCCGGCTCCGATGCCGGCTCGGAGTCGGCCGGAGGTTCCTCATCCTTCGCCTCGTCGGCGGTGTCTCCCGACTCTTCGGCGTTCTTCTCCTCGGTCTCGTCTTTCTCCACCTTCTCGAGCCCGGGTTCCACCTTCCCCGCCTCTTCCCTCCCTTTCCCGCCCTCGTCCCCGGCCGCTTCGTCCTCCGAAGAGTGCTCGACCTCCACCTCGCCGGAGGCCTCGGGACGATCGGGTCCTGTGTCGGGTCCCTCTTCTCCGGACCCCTCCGCGGACTCCCGCTCCGATTCGGACACGGCACCCTCCGCCGGGGTCTCGTCGGACCGGACCTCTCCGGTCACCTCGGGATGAGTCTCGGGAGACTCTCGGGTCGACTCTTCGGTCGAGGAGTTCTTCTCTTCCGACATCGGGCTCGCTCCAGGGATCGGTCGTGGGGTAAGAAGGTCGGAGGCCGGAAGGTTCAATATAGCAAAGCAGGAACGCCGGACAGGGGGAACCGCCTAGGACCAACCCGCCGCCGTCTCCCGGACCCACTCGGCGAAGGACCGGGGCTCGCGACCGAGGATCTCCCGAGTCGCCTCGAGGTCCTCGGGGCTGGCGGAGAGACCGTGCTGCTGGTAGAAAGCGTACATCGTCTTCAGATCCTCGATCATCCAATCGGGCATTCTCTCGGACATGGCGTTTCCCCAGGACTCCAGATCGTCGCCGGCATAGGTGACTTCCCGGCCGAGATGCCGAGACCAGATCCGAGCCACCTCGGGTCCGTTCAGGCAGTCGGGACCGACCACCGGAATCCGAGCCCCCGGCTCCCGGTCTCCCACCAGGAGTCGGATTGCCGCCTCGGCGATATCCCCGGCATCCACCCGGCTCAGGCAGGTGGAGGCCCCGATCGGTTGGGGATAGATCCCCTGCTCGGCGATCGCCGTCCGGAGCCAGAGATCGTTCTGGAAGAAATTGTTCGGCATGACCAGGCTGGTGGGTACGCCGTTCTCCTGGAGCACTCGCTCGATCTCGATCTTGCTTCGGAAGTGGGGGATCCGATCGCCCGTTTCCACATCGTGGACCGAGAGGTAGACGAGATGCTCCACGTCCGCGTGGGCCGCCGCCCGGGCGGCATTGCGGCCCAGGACGACCTCGCTCTCGCTCAGGGGAGTCACCAGGAAGACGCGGTCGATGCCCCGGAACACGTCGAAGAGCGACTCCGGCACCTCGAGGTCACCCACCACCCCCTCGACACCCCGGGGGAGCTCGATGAGCCTCTCCGGCGAGCGGGACAGTACCCGAACCCGCACATCTCGGTCCGCCAGTCGCAATACGGCCCGGCTACCCACCGTCCCGGTACCTCCGACCACCAGAACCGTCATCGTCTCTCCTCCTCGAG
>JAWVZJ010000343.1:0-3417 GCA_033722255.1 Thermoanaerobaculia bacterium
ATGGCGCTCGAGCGCTCTTCTCGAATCTTGCCCTACCAAGCCTGGCGCGGCGCGCAGATGCGTACAGGCGCGGGCCCACGGCCAAAGATCTCATAGCCCGCGCCGTCCCCTCCCGGTCCCGGATCTCGGAGCCGAAGGGCCGGCCCCAGACCATCGACTCGTCCCTCGTTCGATTTTCATCCTCATGGGTGCCCGAAGCAACGCGACGGGCATGTGGGGCTGCTAGAACTCGTCCAGGAGGTCTTCCTCGTCCAGGAGTGCATCCTCTTCCCCTTCCTGGAACTCCTCGTCGAAGAGATCCTCCTCGAGGTCCTCGGGAATCTCCTCCTCCTCGAGGTTTTCGATCTCCGACTTCCCGGACGTGAGCTCGGAAGGCTCCTGGTCCGGGAGGGCTTCGTTCTGGTCGGTCCCGCAGGCGGGACAGACGGCCGCGGGGCGGCCGAGGTCGTAGAATCTCGTCCCACACTCGACACATTCGTGCTTCGTTCCCAGCTGCGGCATAGAAGGGGCCGGCAAGGTAACACCGGCCCCCGACCCTGTCAAGACGACGGATGGAGGGAGGGGGCTCGGTCCGGAGGCGGGAATGAACCGGGGGGAAGACCGGTTAGTATCCCCCCGTGATGCACCGCGCCACCGTCTTCTCCGCCGCTCCTTTTCTGGGCCTCTGGCTCCTGGCCCTGGTGGGGTCGGCGCCGATCCTCTCGGCCGAGGTCGTCGCTCCCGATCCCCGGGCCGAGGGACTCTCGCCGGAGCAGCGGGTGGCGACTCTCCTGGACCGGGTCCGGGTGGAGCAGGCGAAGATCGAGACCATGACCGCGGACTTCGTCCAGGACAAGCAGAGTGAGCTTCTCGTGGAGAGCCAGAGGTCCCGCGGGCACTTCGCCTTCCGTCGGCCGGACCGGGTCCTGTGGGAGTACGAGGAGCCGGATCCGATGCAGGTGGTGGTGGACGAGGGGGAGATGCTCACCTGGTACGAGGATCTGGGGCGGGCGGAGCTCCTGAAGGTCGGGAAGTACTCGGACCGGATCCTGGAGTACCTGGCGGCGACGAACTCCCTGGAGCTCCTCCAGCGGTACTTCGAGGTGATCGTGGCCTTTCCGGAAGACCCCTCCCGGGCCTACCGTCTCGAGCTCGAGCCCCGGATGCGCCGGGTGGCAAAGCGGCTGGCGGGCATGACGCTGTGGGTCGATCCGGAGCTCTTCATCCCCCGGCGGTTCCGGTATGTGGAGCCCGACGGAGACGTGACCGAATATCGCTTCCACGAGATCCGGATCAATCCCGAGGTCCCGGAGTCCCGGTTCGAGATCGAGCTTCCGGAGGATGTGGAGGTCCGCCGGGTCGAGCTGAGCTCGGCCCGTTGATCTCGACTCCTGGCGGCGTGGAGACCGGCCTCCGGCCCACCGATCCGACACTGGAGCCGGCAGCCTCGAGATGATGGGAGCCGAGCTCGAGATCGTGGCCGAGAGCGGCTCCGCCCGGGTGGGGCGGCTGATCACCGAGCGCGGGGTGGTGGATACGCCGGCGTTCATGCCGGTGGGGACCCGGGGCGCGGTCAAGACTCTCTCTCCGGGAGATCTCTCGGACCTCGGCGCCCAGATCCTTTTAGCCAACCTCTACCATCTCTCCCTCCGGCCGGGAGTGGAGGTGATCGAGGGGCTGGGGGGGATCCACCGGTTCGTGGGATGGCAGGGACCGATCCTCACCGATTCCGGCGGGTATCAGATCTACAGCCTCTCCCGACTGCGGGAGGTCGACGAGGACGGGGTCACCTTCCAGAACCATCTGGACGGGGCCCCGATGCGGTTGACCCCGGAGCTCGTGGCGGAGCGCCAGCAGCGGCTGGGCGTGGACATCGCCATGGTCCTGGACGAGTGTCCCCCCTGGCCGGTGGAAGAGGAGACGGCCCGGGCCAGCCTGGAGCGAACCCTGGTCTGGGCGAGGCGGTGCCGGGAGGCCTGGAGGGACGAGGGCCCGGGGAGCCTTTTCGGGATCGTTCAGGGAAGCACCTTCCGGCCTCTCCGGGAGGAGGCGGTCGAGCGCTTGACGGCCCTGGAGCTCGACGGCTACGCCATCGGAGGGGTCAGCGTGGGAGAGCCGGATCTGGAGCGGGGCTCGGTGGTCGAATGGACCGCTCCCCGCCTCCCCCGGGACCGCCCCCGGTACCTCATGGGGGTGGGGTATCCCGGCGACATCCTCCACGCGGTGCGCCAGGGAGTGGACCTCTTCGATTGCGTCCTGCCCACCCGGAGCGCCCGGCACGGGCTCCTCTTCACCCGGGGAGGCGAGCTCCGGATCAAGCACGCCGAGTTCCGGGAGGCCGACGAGCCGCCGGATCCTGAATGCTCCTGCCCCACCTGTCGCCAGGTCTCCCGGGCCTTCCTCCACCACCTCTGCCGCTACGAGCCGATGACGGCCCACGTCCTGGCCACCCGGCACAACCTGGCCTTCTACCTTGACTTCCTCTCCGAAGTCCGCCAAGCTATCGAAACCGGTACGCTGCCGGAGCTCGAGAGCCGGTTCGTCTTCGATCGGCGCGGCGAAGCTCCGGCCGCGAGTCCGTAGATCGACCCGAGGTCGAATCCCCTCCCCCCCATCGGAGCCCAGAGCACAGTTCCCTCCTGCACGGGCCGGGGTGCTCATCCCCTGCGGCGGGTGTGGAGGGGAGAGCCATCCCGCGAGAGGAGTCCTGACCACCGATGATCCAACTCTGGTACCCGTTTCTGGCCCAGGCGAACGGCGGGGCCGCCCCGCCGGCCTGGATGCAGTTCGTCCCCATGCTCCTGATCCTTCTGGTCTTCTACTTTCTCCTCGTGGCCCCGATGCGGAAGCGTCAGAAGGAGCTGAAGGCGAAGGTGGAGGCCCTGGAGAAGGGCGACCGGGTGATCACCTCCGGCGGGCTCCACGGTGAGGTGGCGGGGATCGAGACCGCCAACGTCTTCCTGAAGATCGCCAAGGGGGTCCGGGTGAAGGTCTCGAAGTCGGCCATCAACCAGATCGAAGACGAAGGAGACGAGGAATGAACCGCAGCTTGCTCTGGAAGGGGCTTCTGATCGTCGCTGTCGTGGCCGTGATGGGTCTGTCCGCCTGGCCGCCCGAGGAGGAGATCCGTCTCGGGCTGGATCTGCAGGGCGGAATGCATCTGGTCCTCCGCGTCGAGGTCGAGGACGCCCTCCGCTCCGATCGGGACAAGGTCATGGACCGGGTGGTCCAGGAGGCTCAGGACGAGGGAGTCACCGGCCTCCAGGCCGACGCCACCGGGACCACTTCCTTCGTGGTTCGAGGAGTCCCCGCCGAGGCCGAGTCCACCCTGGCGGAGATCACGAACGACTTCTTCCCCGAATGGGATTTCACGATCGAAGGAGACGTGGCCCGTTTCGAACTGAAGGGGCAGGAGGAGGAGCGGATGCGGGACATGGC
>JAWVZJ010000344.1:0-3417 GCA_033722255.1 Thermoanaerobaculia bacterium
ACCATTCCCACGAAGACGACCCAGATCTTCACCACCGTTTCCGACAACCAGGACACGGTGGAGATTCACGTCCTCCAGGGGGAGCGGGAGATCGCCAACGAGAACCGGTCCCTGGGCAAATTCGAGCTGGAGGGAATCCCACCGGCCCCCCGCGGTGTTCCCCAGATCGAGGTGACCTTCGGTATCGATTCCAACGGGATCGTGAACGTCTCCGCCCGGGACATGGCTACGGATCAATCCCAGAGCATCCAGATCAATCCCGCCGGCGGTCTGTCGGAGGAGGAGGTCGAACGGCTGGTCGAGGAGGCCCAGGATCTGGCGGCGGAGGATGCGAAGCGCAAGGAGGTCCGGCGGATGAAGAACCGTCTCGAGGGCCTCATCTACACCACCGACCGGGTCTTCGACCAGCTCCGGGAGACCATGGATCCCGGAGAGCAGAAGAAGATCAGCCAGATCCTCCTCAACGCCCGGATGGCCCTCAGCCAGGACGAACGAGCCGATGTCGAGGCCGCCATCTTCGACATCAACGCCCTCTCCCACAAGCTCTCGGAGATGATGCTCGAGCATTCCGAGGGCGAGGAAGAGGCCGGCTGAGCGCGAGCCCGGCCGCAGTCTCACGAATCACAGACAGATCCACCACTCCATGACCACGAACAGGGACTACTACGAGATCCTCGGGGTCTCCCGGGACGCGGAGCTCTCCGAGATCAAGCGGGCGTACCGGAAGCTCGCCGTCGAGAACCACCCGGACCGGAATCCCGACGATCCGGAAGCGGAGGAGCGGTTCAAGGAGGCGGCGGAGGCGTACTCCGTCCTCTCCGACTCCGAGAAGCGGGCCCGGTACGACCGGTTCGGCCATGCCGGGGTTTCCGGTGCCGGCGGCCGGGGACCGGGTCCGGGTGACTTCGATCCCACCGTGTTCGGGGACTTCGCGGACATCCTCGGGGATCTCTTCGGGTTCGGGGACACCTTCGGAGGGCGCCGCCGGAGCCGACGTCGGCGGGGAGGACCCCGGGCCGCCGCCGGCGCCGACCTCCGGTACGACGTGAGTCTGTCCTTCGAGGAGGCGGCCTTCGGAACGGAGAAGACCCTCACCGTCCCCCGACTGGAGGTCTGTCCCGGCTGCGAGGGAACGGGGAGCAAGGAGGGGAAGGCTCCGTCCCGATGCAAGGCCTGCGAGGGATCCGGTCAGGTGCGATTCAGTCAGGGGTTCCTCACCGTGGCCCGTCCCTGTCCCCAGTGCCGGGGGGAGGGAGTGGTCGTCGAGGAGCCCTGTCCACAGTGCCGGGGACAACGACGAATCGAGCGGGAGCGGGAGATCGAGGTGAAGATCCCGGCCGGGGTGGACACCGGAGCCCGGCTCCGGCTCGCCGGCGAGGGAGAGCACGGTGTCTCCGGTGGTCCCTCCGGAGACCTCTTCGTGGTGATCCGGGTCGAGGAGCATCCCCGGTTCCATCGGGAGGGTCCCCATGTGCTGAGCGAGGAGGAGATCTCCTATTCCCAGGCGGTCCTGGGAGGCGAGGTGGAGGTCGAGACCGTCCACGGCACCACCGAGCTGGAGATCCCGGCGGGGACGGAGCCGGGGAGCCAGTTCCGCCTGGAGGACGAGGGGGTGCCGAGGATCGACGGCCGGGGCCGGGGAGACCACATCGTCCAGGTCCGTCTCCGGATCCCCGAGGTCCGGAAGCTCGACGAGGAGGAGCGGGAGGTCCTGTCCCGGCTCGCGGAGCTGGAAGGTCGACCGATCAAGGAGCGCCGGACGGTCACGGACCGGGTCAAGGATCTCTTCCACTGAGCCCGCGTTCCCGAGATCCCTCCGGAGCGGAAGACGAGTCTCGATGCCCGCCACCAGGTCTCGCGACGAGGCGACGAGGCCGGCCCTCTCACCTCGGTTTGTCGCGAGAGTTCGTAGATGCCTGGAGATGCCGGGCTCACGATCCGTAGGCTCCGAGAGGGCACTGGAACTGCGGAGAGAAGCCAGAGGGAAGCGACACGCCCCGAGACCGGACAGGTACGGACTCGCAGCGGGAGCCTGGTGAACGATGCGGGCCGGCAGCTCGCAGGCGAGGCGGTATCTGCGAAGGACCTTCCGGGTCGCCGTGGCCGAAGAGGATCGCCTGGTCTCCCTCTTGGCTGAGCAGGGCAGCCGGGGGATGGAGATCCGGACCCGTGAGACTCCCGCGGGCGAGGCGGAGGTCGAGGTCGTGGCCTACTTCGACGAGCAGCCGCTCTCCCATCCCGGCCTTCCGGCCGAGCCCGGCGGAGTCCGGAACGGGATCGCCTGGACGGAGGAGCACTGGATCGAGGATTCCGACTGGCTGGCCGCCTACCGGGAGCGAGCCCGGCCCTTTGAGGTGGGGGAGCGGTTCCGGATCGATCCCCGGGATCCAGCCGAGGCCGTCGGAGTCCTCGGTGACCGGCTCGAGCTGAAGATCCCGGCCGGGGCGGCCTTCGGGACCGGAAGCCACGCGTCGACGCGGCTGGCCCTGGAATGGCTGGAGCGTTCCCCTCCGGAGGGACGGAGGGTGCTGGACGTGGGGTGTGGGAGCGGGATCCTCTCCCTGGCGGCGGTGGCTTTGGGAGGCGAGCGGGTGGTGGGCTTCGACCGGGACGTCGGCAGCGCCCTCGTGGCGGGACAGAACGCGCGCCTGAACTCCGGTCTCCTTTCGGCGTCGGCGCCCAGAGGCTCCGCCGGAGAGCAAACCCGAGACGACGGTCCGGCCTTCCTCCTCTTCGCGGGGACCGTCGACGCCCTCGGTCCCGCCGCTTTCGACCGGATCCTGGTCAACGTCCTCCCCCGACGGATCGCCGGCGATCTGACCTGGATCGCCCGGGCGGCGGCCCCCGGAGGCCGGATCGTCCTCTCCGGACTGGTGGTCGCCGACGTGGCCGAAGTCGTGGAGAGTTGGAGGGCCGAGGGCTGGTCTCCGGTGGCCGAGAGGCGGGAGGGGGACTGGGTCTCCCTGCTTCTCGAGGCCACGAAGACCGGGAGCCGATCGTGACGGCCAACCTCCTGATCACCCCGGAGGAGATCGCCGAGGCGGAGGTCTCGGTCGAGGGGGACGCCTACCGACATCTGTTCCGGGCCCTCCGCCTGGCCGTCGCGGATCCCGTGCGGGTGGTCGACGGTCGGGGCCGGGCCCGGGCCGCCGAAGTCACCGAAGTCGACGGCCGGAGGGGCCGCCTCCGGCTCGGGAAGGATCTTCCCTCCCTGGAGCCGAACCTGGAGATCACCCTGGCCGTGGCCGCCCCCCGGAAGTCCAGGGCGTCCTGGATGGTGGAGAAGGCCACCGAGCTGGGGGTGGTGGCCGTGCGGTTCGTGAGCTTCGCTCGGTCGGAGCGGAGTCCGGGGAGGGGGACCCGAAAGAGATTCCTGCGGGTGGCTCGGGCGGCGGTGGAACAGTGCGGCCGCTCGAG
>JAWVZJ010000345.1:0-3395 GCA_033722255.1 Thermoanaerobaculia bacterium
CGCTCGAGAACGTCTTCCACCGTCTCCCGGACCACCCGGACGATCGGACGGTCGGAGTCGATCTCGTAGGGAGAGCGCCAGAGGACGGGCTCGACCGAGGCGTCGAAGGCCTCCGTTCGTTCCGCCACGGCCTCGACGATGCCTCGGATCTCCTCCAACACGCTCTCCTGGGACTGTCCCGGAACCGTCCGGCATACGAGATCGGCCGTGCACCGGTCGGAGTAGACGAAGAGCTGTCTCCCCCCGGCGATCCTCGGAACGTGGAAGGAGGCGGAGCCGAGAAGAGGGTGATGATGCCCGTCCCGCGACCACGGATTCAGGCGATCGAGCTCTGCGAGGAGATGAGCCATGTGGAGGTTGGCGTCGATCCCGATCTCGGGCCGCCCACCGTGGGCCGTGCGCCCCCGGGTCGTCAACCGATAGATCCCGAAGCCTCGATGGGCGACGCAGACCTCCAGATCCGAGGGCTCGAGGACGATCGCTGCGTCGGTCTTCACCTCGCGCACGAGCGCCGCGGTGCCGAGGCTCTCGTGCTCCTCGTCCGCCACGAAGGCCAGCACCAGATCGCCGGCCAGCCGGACACCGTCCTCGGCGAGGCTCTTCGCGGCGCCCAGCACGGCGGCAGCGCCACCCTTCGTGTCTTGTGCGCCCCGCCCGAAGACCCGTCCGTCCCGGAGCTGGCCGGAGAACGGATCCTCCATGCCCGTCACCCCGACCGTGTCGAGATGGACGTTGAGCATCAGGGACGGGCCGTCTCCGGTGCCGCGTCGGGTCGCGACCACGTTGACGCGTGCCTCTCCGAGGTCCTGGACCTTCGCCTCCCATCCGAGGCCGTCCAGGAGCTTCCAGACCTCCAACCCGATTCCCAGCTCCCCGGGCGCTCCCTCCTCCGACGACGGATTCCGGGAGTCGATCCGGACGAGCTCCTGGAGGGTGGTGATGGTGAACTCGCGGTCGACCGGCATGGGCGGGACGATGGTACTGCAGCCCTCCGGGTCGGGAGAGCATTGGGGTCGGGGGCTCCTACGACGGAGAGAGCGAGGATTCGCCGATCCCGTGCGGAAGAGATGCTCGCACGGAATGCAGTCCTCCGAGGTGATCTTCGAATCCGGTCCGGAGGAGGTGCAGCGAGGAGAGATCTCCCGGGTGAACGCGGTAGCCCAGCCTCGTCGGCGAGGATCCCCGATTCGATACTTCGGAGTCACCCTGGAGCTGGCCCGGAAGCTTCCCGAGGTGATGAAACCGGACCAGCGGGTCCGGGCCACGATCCACGGGGTCCGGGAGGAGAATGCGCTGGTCGTTCCCCTCGTCCCGCATCGGGAGGGCCTCGTTCCCGGGGTCGGCCCTGGCCTGACGCCGGACCGATCGGGAGCTCGGTTCCGGATTCGGGTGCCTGAGACGGATATCCGACGGAAGACGTCCTCTGCAGGGGACGGAGACGAGGATCTCCTGGATCCGATCTGGAAGATCAAGTCTTTTTTAGGCAGTGGTTTGTGGCGACCACTCTCGGCTGGAACGGACTTTGATCTCCTCCTCCGGTGAAAGGAGCGGGAACCATGCGGAAACACCTCGTCGTCGGAGCGATCCTCTTGCTGGCCGGTACCGGGACGGCGCTGGCGTACCATCCAACCCCTCGGGAGATGGGGCGGGTCCGGGCGCTGGCCCACGACCTGGAACGGATCGCGGAGCGCGCTCACCGGCTGGCGGAGCGTCAACGGCACCACTTCGATCGCCGGGAGGAATCGGCCCTCCGGGCTCTCCACCGTCTGGCGGACGAGAGTCGGCATTTCCACCGCCAGGCCGAGCGTTTCTTCCAGAATCCGGTCCACACGGCCCGGGACTTCCGGGATGTCGCTGGGGCCTGGGTCCGGACGGCACGGCGCCTGGATCATCTCCACGGTGCGTTCGTGGTGGAACGGGAGATCCACCGGATCGGACGCCTGGTTCTGGAGATCGATCGGTACTACGGAGTCTTGGACCATCATCGGATGCGTCGCCATCACTACCGTGGCCGGTATTGGCACCGGCCGGGCCATCACGACAGGTTCGATAGAGGTCCCGAACCTCCTGGCCATCAATGCCGGGGACGAGGACACCGTCGCGGCCGGGGATTCGGCCATCGGAAGGGCCGGGGCCACGGGCACTGGAGGCACGGTGACCGTCGGTGGCGACGGGCTCCCCATCGCTACGGAACTCAAGACGCCGAAAGGCAGCGGGATCGGGACGAAGACGACCGCCGTCGTTTTCGGGACCGGGACTGGGACGATCCTCGCTACCGGAGCTCCCGGCACCGAGAGCGGGACCGGGATCCCGCCGACGACCGGGATCGAAGGAGAGCCCGGGACACCCGACCGGATTGAGTCGTTCCCGGGGCTCTACCCTGGGGAGACGTCCCACGGGGTCGCGTCATCCGAAATCGCGTCACTCGAGGTCCCGTCATCCCAGGGCCACGTCCAGGATC
Source organism: Thermoanaerobaculia bacterium (assembly GCA_033722255.1). Classification (GTDB taxonomy): domain Bacteria; phylum Acidobacteriota; class Thermoanaerobaculia; order Multivoradales; family JAIOJS01; genus JAWVZJ01. The sequence continues at coordinate 2,462 of JAWVZJ010000345.1, forward strand.
ATCATCACCGTGAACCCGAAGATGGTGCTCACCGTGGCCAGGTCGGTGTTTCCGGAGCGTTGGGAGGAGGGAATCAGCTCCTCCACCACCACGTAGATCATGGCTCCCGCGGCGAAGGCCAGGGCGTACGGGAGGAGGGGCTGGGCGGCCAAAACCACGGCGGCTCCGATCACGCCGGCCACCGGTTCCACCGCTCCCGAGGCCTGGCCGTAGGAGAAGCTCCGGCCGGCGGAGACTCCTCCCGCCCGAAGGGGCATGGCCACGGCCACTCCCTCGGGGAAGTTCTGGAGCCCGATCCCCAGGGCGAGGGCGATCGCCGCCTGGGGAGCGGCGGCGTCCAGGCCCAGGCCGGCGGCTCCGAAGGCGACGCCCACGGCCAGGCCCTCGGGGACGTTGTGGAGAGTGATCGCCATGACCAGGAGGACACTCCGTCGCCACTGGGTCGAGATCCCCTCCGCCTCGTCCCGACGCAGGCCGGGATGGAGGTGGGGCAGGAGCTTGTCCGCCACCCAGAGAACGGCGCATCCGGCGAGGAATCCGACGGTGGCCGGGACCCATTCCGGGACGGGCGCCTCGGCGGAGAGCTCGATGGCCGGAGCCAGGAGCGACCAGTAGCTGGCGGCGATCATCACTCCCGCCGCGAAGCCGTTCATGGAGTCCAGGAGGGCTTGGCGGACCTGGACCACCAGGAACACCAGGGCGGCTCCCAGGGCCGTGACCCCCCACGTGAACAGGGTCGCCAGGAGCGCCTGGAGGACGGGATGGAGCTCCAGGAAGGCAGACACGGCGCTACTTTAGCCTGGATTTCTCAGTACGCCGTGAAAGTCGGCGTTTCTCAGTGGGTGGAATTCCCACCCGGCATCTGGTCGCTCCAGCCGGTAGCAATCGGGGCGGCGAAGGAGGTAACGAATTCGTCGAAGTACTTCGGTGTAGA
>JAWVZJ010000346.1:0-3387 GCA_033722255.1 Thermoanaerobaculia bacterium
CGCCTGATACCCCTCTGCCATCCCCTGACCCTGGACCAGGTCGAGGTCGAGGTGGAGGTGGAGGACGATCCGGAGGGAGTCCGGATTCGGAGCCGGGTGGTGGTCCACGGCCGGACCGGCGTGGAGATGGAGGCTCTCACCGCCTGTACCACCGCGGCCCTGGCCCTCTACGACATGGTCAAGGCCGTGGAGCGGGGGGCCGAGATCACCGACCTCCGACTGGAGGCGAAGAGCGGGGGGCGGAGCGGAGACTACCGACGGTGATCGCCACCGGGCTCGACCGCCTGTTGGAGCAGCCGGAGGCCCTGGCCGGCCGGCGCTTCGGGCTCCTGGCCCACGGGGCGTCCGTCACCGCCGACCTGGTTCCCGCCCATCTGGCCCTGACCGCGGTTGGTCGGCGCCCCGCGCTGCTACTCGGTCCGGAGCACGGATTCTACGGAGTAGAACAGGACATGGTGGCGGCGGGCGACGATCGGGATCCTTGGACGGGAGCCCCGATCCGGTCCCTCTACGGCGACTCTCCGTCGTCCCTCCGGCCGGGCCCGGAGATTTTCCGGGACCTGGATCTCCTCCTCGTCGATCTCCAGGACGTGGGGACCCGCTACTACACCTACCTGGCCACGGCGGTCTGGGCTGCGATCGAGGCTCTGGACGGCGGCTGCCGGGTCTGGGTCCTGGATCGACCGAATCCCCTGGGCGGCGAGCAGGTGGAGGGGAACCTGCGCCGGCCGGGGTTCGAGTCGTTCGTCGGGGCCTTCCCGACCCCGGTTCGGCACGGTCTGACCCCGGGGGAGATGATCCGCTGGCGGACCGAAGAGGAGGGGCTTTCGGAGGGCCTCGACGTATGGCCGGTGGAGGGCTGGACGCCGGACCGCTCCTGGCCGGACACGGGACGTCCCTGGATGGCTCCGTCGCCGAACATGCCCTCGTACGAGACGGCGGTGATCTATCCCGGCCTCTGTCTCCTGGAGGCCACGACCCTCTCCGAGGGACGGGGCACGACCCGTCCCTTCCATCTCGTCGGCGCCCCCGGGCTCGACGGTCCGGAGCTCGCCGGAGCGATCGGGGACCGGCAGTGGAGGGGGATCCGGCCGGTGCCCGTCCGGTTCCGACCCCAGTTCCAGAAGCACGCCGGGGAGGTCTGCGAGGGGGTGGAGCTGGTGGTCACCGAACCGGATGGCGTGGAGGGCTATCGGACCGGCGTCGAGCTCCTGGAGCTCCTGTGGGAGCGGTCCGGAGGAGAGGGCTTCTGGCGAGAGGAGCCGTACGAGTTCGTGGAGGACCGTCCGGCCGTGGATCTGTTGGCCGGGACCGACGAGCTCCGCCGGCGGCTCGAGGAAGGAGAGGACCTCGGGTCCTGGATCCGATCCCGGGCCGGCGAGGAGCGGAGCTTCCGGGAGGAAATCGAGCCCTATCTCCTCTACCCCCGGAGAGGTTGGTAGGCCTGGAGGGCGAGGCTCAGGCCTCCCGGCGGAAGGCCAGGAAGAGACCGAGGAGGAACAGGCCCACCGAGACGGGCCAGAGAGTCTCGAAGCTGAAGGCGGCCAGAATGGCCCCGGAGACCAGGCAGAATCCTCCGAGCAAGGTTCCCCGGAGACCCACGAAGGGGTTCTCGGGGTGCGTCCGGGTGGCCCGGTCCAGGGCCCGGAGGCTCTGGGTGATCAGCATCGGGGTCTTGACCAGGGCGTCGACCAGCTCCGGGGCTCCCCGGAGCCCCTCCCGGGCGATCCGCAGGGGACTGAACTGGTGGAGGAAGATCCGGTTCAGGTGCCGCTGGGAGACCTCGGCCACGTCGAAATCCGGCTCCAGGACGTGCCCCACCCCCTCGAAGGTCACGATCGCCTTCACCATCAGCACCATCTCCACCGGGAAGTAGACCCGGTAGATCGCTCCCTGGGCCACGGACTCCATGATGAGCTGACCGAGGGAGAACTCCTCGAAGTTCGCCATCCGGTGCCACCGCCGGGAGGTGTCCTCGACTTGCCGGACGAAGCCCTTCAAGTCGCTCTTCCCGGTGGTTTCGGCCAGGGAGGAGAGGTACCGGGCCGCGTTCGGAGCGTCCCCGGTCACCAGGCAGTAGTAGTAGTAGAGGAGGGTGCGCTTGAGCTCCTCGTCGAACCGGCCCACCATGCCCAGATCGATGAAGCCCGCCTTCGGACCCGGGAGGATGAGGAGATTCCCCGGGTGCAGGTCGGCGTGGAAGAAGCCGTCCCGATAGAGCATCCGGATGATGGCCGCCGCTCCCAGGTCGATGATCCGTTCCCGGTCCTCCTCGCTCAGCTCCCGGGCGGCCTTCGAGTCGGGTCGGACCCCCTGGAGGAACTCCATGCAGAGGACGTCCTTGGAGGAGTACTCCCGGTAGATCGTCGGGAAGACGATGTCCGGCTCGTCCTTGAAGTTGGCGGCGAAGGTCTCGGCGTTGTCCGCCTCGATCCGCAGGTCCACCTCCCGGAGGGTGTAGTAGCAGAACTCGTCGATGATCCGCTTCGGCTGGAGCCGGCCCAGGGGACCCTGGAGGACGAAGCCCAGGAGCTTCAGGAGGATCACGTCCCGACGGATCGTCTCCCGGATTCCGGGCTTGACCACCTTGAGGATGACGTCCTCGCCGCTCTCGAGGCGGGCCCGGTGGACCTGGCCGATGGAGGCGGAGCCCAGGGGCTCTTCCCGGATTTCGGCGAAGACCTCTTCCGCGGAGACGTCGAGGCTCTTGTCGACGAGCTCCACGAAGCGACGATGGGGAACGGCGGGGAGACGGTCCAGGAGATTCTGCAGCTCTTCGGTGACCGCGGTGGGGAGGATGTCCTCCCGGAGGGCGAGGATCTGCCCCAGCTTGATGTAGGTGGGGCCCAGGATCTCGAGCCGGCGCCGGAGCTGGACCGGAAACGGGAGCTGCCGGAGTGTCCGGTTGAGGAAGGGCCGCGTCAGGGCGGAGACGAGCTGGCCCAGCCGGAACTTCAGCCCCCGGCGCCTCGCCCGGGGGACTCCCCGGACCCAGGCGGCCAGCCCGCCGAAGAGCAGGCCGAAGAAGTGCCGGTTGGTGGTGAAGAACCGCCGGAAGAGGGTCGGGGTCTTCCCCTCCACCAGGAGCTCGAACCCCCCGGGCAGCCGGCCATCCCGGGGCCTCGGGGGCTCGGGATCCTCCGGCGGCCGGGGTCCCGTCTCCGGTGAGGTCGCGGAGGAGGGGACAGCCTCGGCCATGGGGCGAGTCTAGCAGCCCCGCATGCCCGTGGCGTTGCGGCGGGCACTCATGAGGATGAAAATCGAACGAGGGACGAGTCGATGGTCTGGGGCCGGCCCTTCGGCTCCGAGATCCGGGACCGGGAGGGGACGGCGCGGACAGGGCTGTCTTTGACCGGGAGGTCCGCGCCTGTGCACGTCTTCGCGCCG
>JAWVZJ010000347.1:0-3381 GCA_033722255.1 Thermoanaerobaculia bacterium
CACGGGGCCCAGAAGCTGTTCGGGGTCCTGGGGGGAAGCCGGGTGGAGCTCGTCTCCCAGATGGGCCTGGCGGGGGTGATCGAGCTCGGGGGCGGTCTGCTGATCGCCATCGGGCTGTTCGCGAGCTGGGCCGCCTTCCTGGCCAGCGGACAGATGGCGGTGGCCTACTTCATGGTCCACTTCCCCCAGGGCTTCTGGCCGATCCAGAACGGCGGAGAGCTCGCCGCGCTCTACGCGTTTCTCTTCCTCTTCATCGCCGCCCACGGGGCCGGGAAGTGGAGCGTGGCCAGCGCCCTGAAGAAGCCGAAGCTGGAGTGACCCACCGCTCCCCGGAGGGAGCGAAGACGGCGGGATCCCGGCGGAGCGCAGCCTCGGAGGAGCTCCTCCGTGGAGCGCTACTCTGTGGAGCGCTACTTCGCCAAGCGCGATCCCGCCAGACCGGGTCGGGGAAAAGGACCGGCGGAGCAGGACCTCCGCTCCGACCGTTCCGATTCTCCGACTCTTCCGATCATCGAAGCCCGACCGCGGCTACGTACAGGTGGCGAAGGCGTCCGTGTCCGCGATGGCGGCGGCCCGAGTGCCCAGGGGATTCTGGTAGATCCGGGTCTCCAGGGTCTGGGTGTCGGTGACCGTGATCGTGTACTCGACGTTCGTGGCCGCGGCGCCGAAGAACCAGAACCGCTCGTTGACCAGACAACCGTCGATGACCTTCACCACCATCTCCCAGTTGTCGTCCTGGAAGAACCAGAGCACGGCCGAGTCGGCGGAGGAGACCACCTCCTTGCCCAGACCCCGGTTCCCCTCGAAGTCCTCCCACTCCACCTCGACCTCGAACCGTCCGGCAGGCCCGAGACAGAAGGTCGTGGGGGAGGGTTGACACCCGACGGTGAGCCAGCCGATGTCCTCCAGGAGAGGGGTGGCCAGGAAGTCCGTGGCCTCCGGCGTCAGATTCGGCTCCATCAGCTCGTCCGGCGAGAGCGACGTGTCGAAGTGGGTGACCGACGAGCCCGGCCGATTGGTCTCCGGGGCGTACATGAGGACGTGTCCCGAGGAGTGGCTTCCCGAAGTGAGGACCGAGCCCCCCTCCACGGCCCGGGGCCCGATCCAGTGGAGATCCCCGGTGTCCACGGTGGAGTCGATCCTTTCCTGGTCCGTCATCTCCGGCCAGGTCTCGCCGGTGGAGTGATCCTCGAGGTAGACCATGTAGGCGTCGTCGAACCCGCCGAACTTCTCGCCGGTTTCCCGGTCGATGAAGGTGGAGAAGCCCATCCCGTGGGCCAGCTCGTGCTGGACCACGGTCACGAAGGGGACGGTTCCTGGAGGCGAGGGACCTCCGATGCCGTACCACCAGGTGATCCCTCCGAGGCAGTCGGGGTCGGCGTCGTCGAGGAGCAGGTTGAAGAAGGACCGGATGTCCGGGGAAGCGGGGTCCAGGTCCTCGTTGACGAGGGCGTTCGCCAGGGCCGCGGCGTACCAGGTTGCGGCCCGGGGGGCAACGGGGAAGTCGCGGAACACGGTCGTGGGGCCCGCCGCCCCCAGAACCGCGCTCTCGGGGGCGCAAGGGAGCTCGGGCATCTCCACCTCGATGACCACGGGAACGCCGCTGGCCAGGTCCTCTCCCCACTCCTCGGCCGCGGCCACGAAGGCGTTGATTCGTTGCTCCCCCAGGGTCGTCCCGGGATTCCCCGGCACAGCACTCACCGGCGTGGGATCGTTGAAACCTTCGCCCGGGGGGTCCACGACCACGAGCTGGAAATCGGCCCCGGAGACCGGGGCCGGGAAGAGAAGCAGGGTGAGGGCTGCGGCCGGAGCGAGGGCGATCGCTCTTCGGAGGATGCGCCTCATCGCTCCGCTCCCTTCGGCTCCGCCGATCCGCTCTCCTGTTCCGTGGCCCGGGCCTTCCTCGGATCCCGCTCCATGGGCGCGTCGCCGAGACCGATCGCCCCGGTCTCGGGATCGATTCGGCCGTGGCCGACGGCGATCTCTCCTCCGTCGCTGACCGTCGCGGTCAGGGCCGAGAGGAACCGCCCCTGGAGATGCACGGCCACGGTCCCGTCGGGCAGCCGGACCTCCTGGAGACCCTCGTGGGAGGTGGAGAGCCCCCTCTGAAGCCGCTCCGACATCGGGAGCAGGTCCTCCCGGCTCGCCCGAGGCATCGAGACGAGGGATCCGGTGTTGGGGTTGAGCACCGCCCGGACGCCCGAGAGGCCCGATGGCGACGTCCGGGGACCCGTTCGGGGAGCCCGGATCACCGTCGTGTTGCCGCCGATCGTGACCTCCGGGAGTCTCTCCGGGGATTCCGGAGTGTCGATCTCCGCCCGGTCCGGTGTCTGGGGCCCGTCCGCCGTCTCGGCCGGCTCCCCTCCGGGCTGTGGCGCGGCGGGCGAGGCTGCCAGGGGGAGAGCCGGCGGCGCCAGGAGCATCACCACTAGGGCGGTTCGGAGGATCGGTTGGGTTCTTTGCACGACGGAGTTTCCTTTCTGACTCGAGTTCGATTCACCGGGAGAACCGGTGAGGGAACCAGTGACCGGAGGCCCCCGACACGGAGAATCCGCGCTGAGGGACCCGTCGGACCGACTGTCGGGGTGGGTTCGCTCCGGCTGTTGCCGGTGCCTAAACCGGGAAATTTTATCACGAACTGCTTCCCCGGGCGGACTCGAGCCCGGAGCCGGGTCCCCGTGCCGCTGCCTCCCTCGTGGCGGGGAGCTCGCCCAGGGTGGCCTCGGCCAGGACCAGGATCCCCAGGGGAGCCAGGGCGGCGGCGATCCGGAAGAACGAGCTCCGGACGTGATCGCCGGGGGGCAGGTAGGTGGCGAAGTAGGTGGCGGTATACACCCCGAGCTGGAGGACGATCGCCGTTCCCAGGATCGCGGCCCGGCGACGACGGGTGACGAGAGCGAAGATCCATCCCGCCGCGAACACGACCCAGAGACCGATCCACTCCGGCCGGAGGAGGTCCCGGGCCATGGGCAGGAGGATCGCCGTCGGATCCGCGAGCCGCTCGGCCGTCCTCTGGAGCCAGGCTCCCCGGAAGAAGTCGGCCTGCCGCGGGAGCCAGATCCGGGAGACGGCGAAGGCTGCGAGGATCCAGAGGAGGGCGGGAGCCAGGAGCCATCCGCAGCGGCGGACCCGGGTCCGGAAGGGCTCGCGACGGACCAGGGTCGAGAGGCATCCGGCCATCAGCAGAAACACCGCCAGCGGCCCGCCCTCGAGCTTGATCCAGGGCAGGAACCCCAGCAAGACTCCCGCCTCCATCCCCGCCCTCGCCGGTCCCTGGTGGGTGACCCCCCGGGTGAGCCACCCCGCCCCCCCCCACACACCCCGGGGCAGATCCCGCAGTCCCAGGGACTCGGTGTGCCAGTGGAGGGGCGAGGCGGCGAC
>JAWVZJ010000348.1:0-3375 GCA_033722255.1 Thermoanaerobaculia bacterium
CCCTGGCCGCCCAGGCCGAGGAGCGCCGGGAGGAGGCCCGGCAGAAGCCCTACGAGGAGGACGAGTACCGGGAGTTCCCGGTGGTGGGCAGCCGGGCCGCGGTCTGGGTGGCGGCCCAGCTCCATCTGCTCTTCGCCGCCTTCGTCCTGGCCGTGCCCATGTTCGCCCTGATCATCGAGTTCATCGGCTGGCGGACGGGCGACGACCGGTACGACGCCCTGGCCTACGAGTTCACGAAGCTCCTCTCCACCTCCTTCTCCTTCACCGCCGCCTTCGGGGCGATGCTCACCTTCCTGCTCATCGCGCTTTACCCGAAGTTCACCGGATATCTGGGCCACGTCTTCTCCCCCACCTTCCTCCCCTACGTCCTGCTCTTCTTCTTCGAGGCCGGGTTCCTCTACAGCTATTACTACGGCTGGGACCGGTTCTCGAAGCCGGTCCACCTCTTCCTCGGTCTCTGTCTCAACCTGGTGGGGACGGCGATCATGTTCATCGCCAACGCCTGGTTGACCTTCATGTCCACCCCGGACGGGATCTCTCAGGCCGGGGCCCGGCTCTCCACCTGGGACGCGGTGACCAACTACACCTGGATGCCGATCAACATCCACCGATTGATCGCCAACGTGGCCTTCGGGGGATCGGTGGCCGCCGCCTACGCCGCCTTCCAGTTCCTGAAGTCGAAGACGCCGGAGGAGAGGGCCCACTACGACTGGATGGGCTACATCGGGAACTTCGTGGCCATCGCCGCCCTCCTGCCGCTCCCCTTCGCCGGCTACTGGCTGGCGTCGGAGATCTACGCCTTCTCCCAGACCATGGGACTGACCATGATGGGCGGGGCTTTCTCCTGGCTGTTCATCATCCAGGCGGTCCTGATCGGCAACCTCTTCCTGGCCGCGAACTACTACCTCTGGCTGGGGATGGGTCGGATCGAGGGGGCGGAGCGTTTCCGCTCCTACATCAAATACCTCCTCGTCGTGATCACCGCCTGCTTCATGGTCTGGGCGACTCCCCGGTCGATCATCGCCACCGTGGAGGAGATCCAGGCCATGGGAGGATCCAGCCATCCGATCCTAGGCTTTCTGGGGGTGATGTCGGCCAAGAACACGGCCGTGAACATCCTGATCCTGACCACCTACGTCAGCTTTCTCCTCTACCGCCGCAGCGGCCGGATCCCCACCGTCGCCTGGGCCAAGAAGGGCAACGCGGCCCAGTTCCTGATCTTCGCCGGGGCGGCGTCGATCGTGATCTTCTACGGCGTCTACGGCTACTTCGTGCCGGCGGCGGTCCGGATCGGATTCTCCGTGTACCAGGTCGGGGCGGTGCTGGTGGCCATGGTGTTGGTGACCGGAATCGACATCTTCCTCCTCCGGGGAGCCGAGCGGACCGAGACCCGGTGGGGGCAGATCCCGAACGCGGCCCAGTACGTCCTGATCTTCCTCGCCGTCACCTTCACCTGGCTCATGGGGCTCATGGGCTACGTCCGCTCGGGGCTCCGGCAGCACTGGCACGTCTACGGGGTGATCCGGGATACCTCCCCGGACGCCTACACCCCGACCCTGGGCTACGCCACCAAGGTGGTGTCGGTCACGGTCCTGATCTTCTTCGGCCTGGTGGGGATCGTCTTCTGGCTGGCCAGCCTCTCGGGGACGAGGGGGACCGACGTGGTGGAGTCCCTGGAGGACGAGGGCGGGGAGTCACCGCCCGGCGGAGGGCCCCTGACGGCTCCGGCGGCTCCGGCGGAGAGAGCGGAGGAGCCGTGAAGATCCCCCTGAGCGTGAAGATCGCCGGTCTCACGGTGGCTGCCACCGCCTTCTACACCTACGTGGGACAGCTCGTCCCCCAGAAGGAGGTCCATCCTCCGGAGGTGACCGAGCTGTCCGAGGAGATGACCACCGCCGATCTGGTGGAGATCGGGGAGGAGATCGTGAACGGGAAGGGGCTCTGCACCACCTGCCACACCATCGGCCAGCCCGGGGCTGCCCAGCGGTTCCCGGACCTGGGAGGAATCGCGGAACGGGCCGGTGACCGGGTGGAGGGATTGAGCGGGCTGGAGTACCTGGCCCAGAGCCTCTACGACCCCGAGGCCTTCATCGTCCCGGGCTTCAGCGGCGGGATGCCCGCCGTCGACGAGCCCCCCGTCGGATTGACGGACCAGGAGATCCGGACCGTCCTCGCCTACCTCCAGACCCTGGGGGGTGAGGCCACGATCACGATGGACAGCACGATCCCCTTGGCCGGGAACGGAACCGCGACGGCGGCCGGGGGAGCCGCCGCCCGGTCCGCCGAGGCTTCCGCCGTCGCCGAGGCCCGAGAGACCACTTCGGAAACCGCTGCCGTGCCCCCGGGGCAGTGCGGGGATTGTCACGGAGCGACCGACGGGGCCGCCCCGCTGGAGGAGCTCCTGGCCGGGATGGACGCCGAGGAGATCGTGGGGGCGGTGGCGGGTCATCCTTCGGTGGAGGAGACCGACTTCACCGCTTTGACCCTCGGGGAGACCCGGGAGATCGCCGAGCGGTTCCGGGCGGGAGGTGGCCAGTGAACTGGATGATCGTGGCTCCCGCGCTCCTGGCGCTCCTCGCCCTCCGTCTGGTGAAGCCCAGCATGATCGTCTGGCTGTTCGCCTGGTGGATCGCCCTCTGGGTGATCTTCGACTTCGGCTTCGCCACCCCGGTCCCCTCCTCCGTGGTCAAGCTGTACATGGGAATCGTGACCCTGGCGCTGCTGGCCTACGTGGGCTCGGATCCGAAGCGTTGGCGGCAGGTCCGGGACCCGACGATCCGGTTCCTGACGGAGCCGAAGTTCCTGCCGGCCCTGATCGCGATCGGTCTGGCCATTCCCGTCGCCCTGGGAGCCGCGATCTACCTCGACGCCACCGAGCCTCCGCGGCCTCCGACCTTCGGCCGCACGATCCATCCGGCTCCCCCGAACCAGATCACGGTCCACGGCGAGACCCACGACCTGACGACCCTGGAGAATCCCTATCGGGAGCTCGAGGAGAGGGACTCGGAGGAGTTCCGCCGCCGGGTCGCCGAGGGTCGGAGGGTCTACTACGAGAACTGCTTCTACTGCCACGGAGACCTGATGCGGGGCGAGGGGATCTTCGCCCACGCCCTGAATCCGATCCCCACGAATTTCCAGGACCCCGGAACCATCGCCCAGCTCCAGGAGTCGTTCCTCTTCTGGCGAATCGCCAAGGGCGGGATCGGTCTCCCGGAGGAGGGGGGTCCCTGGATGTCGGCCATGCCGGCCTGGGAGCAGTTCCTCTCCACCGAGGAGATGTGGAACGTCATCCTCATCCTCTACGACTTCACCGGTCACAGTCCCCGGGCCCGCCACGCCACGGCGCCCACGGCCACGGAGGGGGAGCCTTGAAGC
>JAWVZJ010000349.1:0-3369 GCA_033722255.1 Thermoanaerobaculia bacterium
ACCGGCGTGGTGCTCCTCACGTCGGGAGACGAGGAGACGGACAAGACCGCTCGCACCCGACCCCGAAAAGGACGCTTGGTCGTGGCCCCCTACGGAAGCCCAGTGGGTGCCGGCGCTCGGGCTCGGATGACTTTCTGAGTTCGGGCGTCCCACGGTACGAGATGCCGACTTTTCGGGGGGGAGGTCATCGATCCCCTCCTTCTGGAGAGCCGAGAGCGGGACCATGACCGTGTCGCCGCCCCAGTCCTCGGGCATCAGCTCCCGTTCCGAGAGCTCGGTCTTGACCCGGTCCAGATTCGCGTTGGCCTTGTCGATCTTGTTGATGGCGACCACGATCGGTACTCCGGCGGCCCGGGCGTGATCGATGGCCTCCACGGTCTGGGGCATCACTCCGTCGTCGGCGGCGACCACCAGAACCACGATGTCTGTGGCTCCGGCGCCCCGGGCCCGGAGCTGGGTGAAGGCCTCGTGGCCGGGCGTGTCGAGAAAGACGATCTTCTGTCCGTCCTTCTCGACCTGGTAGGCGGCGATGTGCTGGGTGATCCCCCCGTGCTCGGCTTCCACCAGGCGGGACTCCCGGATCGCGTCCAGGAGAGTGGTCTTTCCGTGGTCGACGTGCCCCATGATGGTGACGACGGGGGCCCGGGGTTCCTTCCCCTCCTCGACCTGCTCCACGGCCTCCAGCGCCTGCTCCTGCTCGAGCTGGACCTCCTCCTCGAAGGAGACGATCCGGGTCTCGTATCCCAGCTCCTGGGCCAGCTCCTGGGCCAGCTCCGGCTCCAGGACGTGGTTGATGTTGGCCATGATCCCTCGCTGCACGAGCTTCTTGATCAGGTCCTTGGCCATGATCCCGAGCTTGTCGGCGAATTCCCGGACCGTCATTCCTTCGGCGATGGTCACGGGGCCGGAGACGGTGGGCTCCTCCTCTTCGGCGGCGGCGGCCTCTCGGCGCCGTTCGGCCCGACTCTTCTTCGCCTTCTCCTCCGGCTCCTCCTCCTCGACGACTTCCGGCTCTTCCTCCTCGGCGGCCCTTTCGGCTTCCTCCTCGGCCTTCCTCGCCCTCTCGGCGGCCTCCTCGGCGGCGCGCTTCTTGGCCTCCTTGGCCTCCTTGGCCGTCTCGGCGATCTCCGCGATCTCGGCCTCCTCCTCGGCCTTCTTCGCGGCGGCTTCCTCCTCCTCGAGCTCCTTCTTGGCGATCTCTTCGGGAGTCGGCTCTTCCTTCTTCTTTTTCTTCTTGGGGATCGTGGGGATCCGGTCCTTTTTCCGGATCCGGCTCCGGCGTCGTTTCCTGGGCTCGCGACCCGGAGGACCCTCCCCCTTGCCGGGCGCACCCTCCTCGTCCCGGACGATGACCTCCCGGGGCGTGGCCATCCTCTTGCCCTCCAGGACCGCCTTGAGGACGTCGGTGTCGACGAGGGCGTCCTTGCCCTCGACCCGGACTCCGATGGACCTCAGCTTGAAGATGAGGTCCTGGTCGTCCATCCCGATCCTGTCGGCGATGTCTTGTACCCGAATCTTCCCCATAAACTCTCCCGAATTCTCTAGCGTGGCGTCTCTTCGTCTCTCTCGGAACCCGCCTCAGCCGGTGTCGCTCGGCGGGCTCTGCTCCTCCGGTTTCGGTTCCTCTTCCTCGTCGAGGTCCTGGAAGGCCTGGCTCAGGGCGGCCATGAAATCCTCGTCTCCCATCGTCTCGGACTCCTCCTCGGCCTGGAGCTCGAGGTCGCTCATGTCGACCTCCTCCTCGCCTTCCTCCTCCGCTCCCGCCTCTTCCTCTTCCGGCTCCGCCGAGGCCACGGGCTCGACCTCTACCTCCTGGGCCCATTCCAGGATCTCCTCGGCCGTCTTCGCTCCGATTCCCTCCACCTCGGAGAGGTCCTCCAACGTGGCCTCCCGGAGTCGTCCGAGGACGCCGAAGCCGGCCTCTTCGAGCTTCTCCGCCGTCTTGGGACCCACGCCCGGGGCCTTGGTGAGATCGACTCGGGCCTCGTCCAGGTCCTCCTCCTCGCCCTCCTCCACGTGGAGCAGGGCGGCGAGGGCGTCGGCGACCTCGTCCTTGACCGCGGATTCGCTCTTGATGTCGATCCGGCAGCCCAAGAGCTCGGAGGCGAGGCGTACGTTCTGGCCCCGCTTGCCGATGGCCAGGGAGAGCTGGCTGTCCTCCACGATCACGTCCAGGTGGGGGATCTCCCCCTCGTGTTTCACCGAGACCCGGGTGATCTTGGCCGGAGCCAGGGCGCTCTGGGCGAAGGTGACCAGGTCGTCGCTGTACTCGATGATGTCGATCTTCTCGCCCCGGAGCTCCCGGATCACGGCCTGTACCCGGGAGCCCTTCATCCCGACGCAGGCCCCCACCGGGTCCACGTCCCGCTCCCGGCTGTAGACGGCCACCTTGGCCCGCTCTCCGGGGGCTCGCACCGCGTTCTTGATGACCACGGTGGCGTCGTAGATCTCCGGCACCTCCATCTCGAAGAGTTTCATGAGCAAGCGCGGATCGGTCCTGGAGAGGACGACCTGCTGGCCTTTCGGCTGTTGGTGGACGTCCACGATCAGGGCCCGGATCCGGTCCCCCTGGCTGTAGCGCTCGTGACGGGACTGCTCGTTCCGGGGCACGACCGCTTCGGTCCGACCCAGGTCGACGATGATGTCCCCCCGCTCGAAGCGGCGGACGGTGCCGTTGACGATCTCCCCGACGCGGTCGATGTACTCCTCGTAGATCTTCTCCCGCTCCGCCTCCCGGATCCTCTGGTAGAGGACCTGCTTGGCGGACTGGGCGGCGATCCTCCCCAGACCCTCGGTGGAGACCGGGATGTGGATCTCGTCGCCGACCTCGGCCTCGGGGTCGTGGTCGCTGGCCTCCTCCACCGTCCACTCGGCCAGGGGATCCTCGACCTCTTCCACGACCTCCTTGACGATGAAGGCGTCGAAGCTCGCGGTCTCGGGATTGAACGTGGCCCGCACCGGCTCCTTGATCTTGTGCTGCTTCTTGGCGGCGGAGGCCATGGCGTCCTCCAGCGCGGAGATCCACTTGGACTTCTCGATGTCCTTCTCCCGCGCCACGAGGCTCAGGAGCTCCTGGAGCTGGACCTTCGATGTCTGTGCTCGAGCCATAGCTATTCGTCTCTTCTGGGTTTCATGGGGGCTTCGCTTCGCGGGAGTCGCGTCTTCGGTCTCCTCCGGGTCCCGGGGCTAGATCTCGACCTCGAGCCGAGCCCGGGCGATCCTCCCGTAGGGGATTTCGAGTCTCTCCTCCCGCTCGTCCAGCAAATGGACGGTTCCTCCCTTGCCCGGCTCGTAGCCTTCGAGCCGACCGGTCACGGTCCGCTTCGTGTCCCGCTCCGGATCGTCGAACGTCACCTTGGCCAGACGGCC
>JAWVZJ010000350.1:0-3322 GCA_033722255.1 Thermoanaerobaculia bacterium
ACGCCGAAGATCCAGTACACCACGGGACCGAAGACCGGGAACACGAGAATCAAGCCCACCCAGCCGATGGCCGCCCGGACGTCGGCCTTCCGCAAGACGACGTGCCCCAGGGCCAGGGCCGCAGCACCCACGGCCAGAAAGAACAGGATTCCCGACAGCCAACCGGGCATCATCGCGGTTCTTCGCCGTCGAAGCCGACGAACCTCGGCTCCGGCTCCAGATCGACCCCGAACCTCTCCCGGACCCGCTCTTGGATTCGTCCTGCGAGGGTCCGGACCTGCCGGGCGGTGGCCCCTCCCCGGTTCACGAGGGCCAGGGCGTGCTTCGAGGACAAGCCCACCCCCTTCCAGCGGAAGCCTCTGGGGAATCCCGCCTCCTCGATCAGCCAGGCGGCGGGTACCTTGAACCCCCCCTCCACTCGATACCGGGGAGGTTCCCGTTCTTCGGGGAGTGACTCCTCCAGACGGGCCAGCGCCTCCGGGCTCAGGATCGGATTGAGAAAGAACGATCCCCCGCTCCGGCTGTCCGGATCTTCGGGATCCACGACCATCCCCTTCGAACTCCGGATCCGAAGCACGGTTTTCCGGACCTCCCCCAGGGTGGGATTTCCGGAGACCGCGGACTCTAGCTCCTCGTAGCGGAGAGCGGGGGGGCCTCCCGTCCGTAGACGAAACCGGACCCGGGTGATCAGGTGACGATCCGGATGTTCCTTGAAGCGGCTGTGACGGTAGGAGAATCCGCAGCGATCGGCCGGGATCCGGACCAGCTCACCGGTGGCACGATCGATGGCCTCCACCTCCTCCACCGTCTCCGCCACCTCCTGGCCGTACGCGCCGACGTTCTGGATCGGGGTGGCTCCCACCAAACCCGGGATTCCGGACAGGCACTCGATCCCGGCCCAGCCCTCCTCCACCGCGCGGGACACGAGACCGTCCCAGCTCTCGCCGGCCCCGGCCTCGATCCGGGCCTCCGACCCGGACACCTCGCTCCGGGTCCCGGAGATCGCGGTCCGGAGGACCAGACCCTGGAATCCCCGGTCCGCCACCACCACATTGCTTCCTCCTCCCAGAACGAAGACCGGAAGCCCCCGGGACTCCGCCCAGGCCAGGGCCCGACGGGCCGCGGGAACGCTTTTCGCCTCCAGGAAATACCGCGCCGGTCCTCCCACTCCCAGAGTGGTGAGGGGTGCCAGGGGGATTTCCCGGTGGAGTCCCGCGGGCTCCGGGGTCCGTGTTCGGTTCGCTGGCGCATCGGCTTTCACTCTCGCTCTCCCTCCCCGGGGATGTTAGACTGTGCACCACCGGCCGGGCCACGGACAGCTCGCGTGTCGAAGGGAAAGCTTGCAGAGTCTCTGTCTTCGACCGCGGATCCGCCGACCATCGAACCGGCGCCGTCCGGAGGATCGGCACCCGACGGGGTCGTCCGAAACCGGATCCCGATCAGGGAATACTGTGTCCTGGTACTGCCATTGTTAGAGGAGAAGCCCGTTGCCGCGGTCGACGGGGTTGGATCGTGCTGTGCGTTTTTCGCACGGTAGAGCACACCGAAGGGAGCGACGTTGACGACCGACGAGAAAGTCCCACTCGAACAGAAGCATACCTCCGTCAAACAACTCCTGGCCCTGGGCAAGGAGAAGGGGTATCTGCTCTACGACGAGATCTTCGAGATCCTCTCCGAGGAGCTCGCGAGCCAGGACTCGGAGGTGGAGGAGGTCTACGCCCGATTCGTGGAGGAGGGGATCGAGGTCATCGATCGCCCCGTCATGTATCACAACGCCCTGGAGCTCAAGACCTCCGAGGAGGAGATCGAGGGCGCCGAGTCCAGCGACAAGAAGGCCGCCTACGATCTGGGCAAGTCGAACGACCCGGTCCGGCTCTACCTCCAGGAGATGGGGACCGTTCCCCTCCTCGACCGGCAGGGGGAGGTGGAGATCGCCCAGAGCCTGGAGCGGGCCCAGTGGAAGATCTTCCACACGCTCTCCGGATACCCGGAGCTGGTGGAGCGCCTGATGGTCCTCCAGGAGGCCGGCGGCCACTCCGAGGACGGCCGGATTCTCTCGCCGGAGGAGGCGCGGAAATCCCTCTCCGCCAAGGCCAAGGAACGGGTGAAGAAGAGCATGAAGCTCTTCGAGAGTATCGCGGAGACCGACAAGGAGATCACCAAGATCCGGGGCCACCAGAAGCTCTGCAACAAGGACGGTGAGCGGTACCAGGAGATCGATCGTCAGATCGACCGGCTCCTGGCCGACATCTCCAAGGACATCCGGGGAATCGATCCCAGCGGCCAGGTCCGCAATCAGATGCTCAACCTCCTGCACGAGATGCATCGGCCTTTCCAGCGGATCGACTCCACCATCCGGAGGGCGAAGCGGAAGCTGGAAAAGGAGAAGAACGAGAAGCTGATCTCCCTCCGGAAGGAGCGGATCGACAAGGCCAAGAAGGAACGAAAAGAGCTGGAGGAGAAGTGGGCCGTGAGCTCCCGGGATGTCCTGGGACTGGTCGACGATCTCCGGGAGCACGAGGCGGCCTCGGAGGAGGCCAAGGAGCAGCTCATCAGCGCCAACCTGCGCCTGGTGGTCTCCATCGCCAAGAAGTACACCTACCGGGGTCTCCAGTTCCTGGACCTGATCCAGGAGGGCAACCTCGGCCTGATGCGGGCGGTCGAGAAGTTCGACTGGACCAAGGGCTTCAAGTTCTCCACCTATGCCACCTGGTGGATCCGCCAGGCCATCACGCGCGCCATCGCCGACCAGGCCCGCACCATCCGAATCCCGGTGCACATGGTCGAGACGATCAACAAGCTGATGCGCACGAGCCGGCAGGTGGTCCAGGAAAAGGGCCGTGAGCCGACTCCGGCGGAGATCGCCGAGAAGATGAACATCCCCGTGGCGAAGGTGCGGAAGGTCCTCAAGATCGCCCAGCAGCCCATCTCTCTCGAGACCCCCATCGGCGAGGAGGAGGACAGCCACCTGAGCGACTTCATCGAGGACGTGCACGCGGAGTCGCCCGTCGAGTCGGTCATCGGCGTCAACCGGGCCGAGCAGATGCAGAAGGTCCTCAAGACCCTCTCTCCCCGCGAGGAGGAGGTCCTGAAGATGCGCTTCGGCATCACCGACGGCTCCGAGCACACCCTCGAGGAGGTCGGCAAGAAGTTCGCCGTCACCCGTGAGCGGATCCGCCAGATCGAGTCGAAGGCGCTGCGCAAGCTCCGCCATCCGAGCCGGAGCCGCCAGCTCGAGGCCTTCCTCCGCAGCCAGCGGTTCTAGCCGGGCTAGCAGGCCGCTCTGCTCTCCTCGCCTCTGCGCTTCGTAAGGAAACTGGGG
>JAWVZJ010000351.1:0-3318 GCA_033722255.1 Thermoanaerobaculia bacterium
GAAGATCGAGGGCTGGCTCGAGGACGTGGGTCTGGCCGACCGGGCCGACGCCAAGGTGGAGGAGCTCTCCAAGGGCATGCAGCAGAAGATCCAGCTCGTGGGGACGCTCCTCCACGAGCCGGATCTCCTGATCCTGGACGAGCCCTTCTCCGGCCTCGACCCGATCAACCAAAGCCTGTTCAAGGAGGTCCTGGACGAGCACAAGAAGGAGGGGAAGACCGTCCTCTTCTCCACCCACGTGCTGGAGCAGGCCGAGAAGCTCTGTGATCACATCGCCCTGATCGCCAGGGGTCGGGTGATCCTCTCCGGCGAGCTCCGGGAGATCAAGCGGGAGCTGGGAGGCCGGTCGTTCCGGATCGCGGGACCCGAGCCCCTGGACGGGATCGAATCCCTGGACGGCATCGAGAGCGTGGTGGGAGAGGACGGGCGGCGGCGGATCCTCCTGGCTCCGGGAGCCGACGACTCCGAGATCCTCCGTCGTCTCGTCGAAACTCGTTCGATCCGGGAGTTCTCCAGCGAGGAGCCGACCCTGGAGGAGATCTTCGTGAAGGCGGTCCACGATGCTGAGTAAGAAGACCGCGGTGGTGGCGAAGCGGGAGTACCTCTCCCGCCTGAAGAGCAAGGGATTCTGGATCGCCACGGTGGCCCTGCCCCTGCTCATGGCCGCCTGGCTCATCCTGCCCACCTTGATCATGACCAAGACCAAGGGGAGCCTGACCCTGGCCGTCGTCGACGAGACCGGGCGGGTGGCTCCGGCCCTGGCCGAAGAGGAAGAGGAGCTGGAGTCCAGAGGCGGAGACGAAGGAGTGAACCTCACCCTGGAGATCGTCGAGCCGACGGTTGAGGTCGACGAGCAGAAAGCCCACCTGGACGAACGGATCCGGAGCGAAGAGATCGACGCCTGGCTCTGGATCTCCCCCGAGAGCCTGGAGGAGAATCGGCTCGAGTACCACGGCCGGACCGTCTCCAACATCCTCACCCTGGAGGTCCTGGAGAGGACGCTCTCCCGGATCGTCCGGGAGGACCGTCTGGCCAGTGCCGGCTACGACACGGAGGAGATCGGCCGCCTGACCCGGGGCGTCGACCTGGAGACGATCCGGGTCACCGAGGAAGGAACCGAAGCCGATACCGGACTCGGGGACCTGGCCGTGGCCCTGGGTCTGTTCTTCATGCTCTACATGACGATCATCATCTACGGAAATCTCGTCATGCAGAGCGTCCTGGAGGAGAAGAGCAACCGGGTGGTGGAGATCGTGATCTCGACGCTGAAACCCTCGGAGCTGATGGCCGGAAAGCTCCTGGGCGTCGGTGGCGCCGGGCTCACCCAGCTCGGCATCTGGATCGCCTCGGCCCTGGTGCTGACCGCCCCCGGGATCGTCACCGCCGTGGCCACCCTGCCGGAGGGGATGAAGCTCCCGGAGATCCAGGGCGCGGTCGTCTTCCACTTCTTCGCCCTCTTCGTCCTGGGCTACGTCATGTACGCCAGCTTCTACGCCCTCATCGGGTCCGCCTTCAACTCCCCCCAGGAGGCTCAGCAGCTCGCCAGCGTGGGGGTGATGTTCCTGGTGGCCCCGATGCTCTTCTTCATGCCGGTGCTCAACGATCCGGACTCCACCCTCTCGGTGGTCCTCTCCCTGATCCCGCCCTTCACCCCCCTGATCATGATGCTCCGGGTGGCGATCAAGGTCCCCCCCTTCTGGCAACTGGCCCTCTCCTACGTCCTGGCCGTCGGCTTCGCCGTCTTCATGGTCTGGCTCTGCGCCCGGGTCTACCGGGTGGGGATCCTGATGTACGGGAAGCGCCCGACGATCCAGGAGCTCTGGAGGTGGATGCGCTACGCGTGAGTCTCCCCCTCGGCTCTGTTCCCCCGAAGGTGCCCCGACGAACTCGAAGTGACACGACGCTCCCAGGGCCCAGGGGTCTCCGGCCCCAGGAACCGAGCCCGGCGCCCCCGACTCGCCTCGTCGAGGACCCGAACCTCACGCACCGTCGGGGAGCACGCCCCATCGGTCCAGCTTCTTCCGCATCCGTCCCACGTGGGTAGCGGGCCAGAAGATCCGCTCGCAGTCCGGGCACTGCCGGAACCGGTCCTGGGTCTTCGCCACGTAGGGAGGCACCTCGGACCGGGCCTCCGCCGCCGGGATCGGCTCCAGGGGGCGGTTGCAGCGGACGCACCGGCTGAACAGGCGCTCCCGGTCCACGTCCAGATCCAGCGCGTCGACCACCTGCCGCACCTGCTCCGGGACGTGGACGGAGTCGATCAGGAGGTGCCGGTCCCGGGCCTCCCGACGCTTCACCAGCCGGCGATCCCGGGTCAGGATCCACCGGTCCTCCTCCCGGGCCCGATCGACGACGCCGGCGTCGTCGAGCTCCGGATCGTAGGCCACGTCCAGGCCCAGGATCCGCAGCCATTTGGCCAGCCCTCCCAGCATGGCGTCGGCCAGGAGGCGGGCTCGGCCGTCCGATGCCGAGCGTTCTCTCATGCGCTGAGCTTCGGAGTATCCCGGTTCCTCGTGCTCATGGGCCGTTCGATTCTACCGAGAGTACGAGCACGGGAAGATCTCGGCGGCGCTCGCACGACCCTCCCGATCGGACACACAGAATTCTCTGCTGGATGCGAGGCATCCCGGGAGGCTCTTCCTTCGGCGCCCGCGACCGGTACCCGTCGATCCGATTCCCGAGACTCCCGCACCCCGACACTCCACTCCCCTTCCTCGGGCCCTCTCGGAAGATCGCGACACCCCGGTCCCTCTCGTTCGGGTCATTCCCTCAGAACGAGCAGTCGACACCGCGGCCGAGCAGGCTACCAGCGCAGGGTGACGCTGCCCAGGGCCCGGCGCGCCAGGAGGTCGCCGCCGAAGGTCTCCCAGTGCTCCTCGTCCGTGAGGTTCGTGACCGCGAGGCCCAGGGACCAGTGGGACCCGAGGGCCACGTTCGCGAACAGGTTCACGGTGCCGTAGCTGTCCACGGGTCCCCGGAAGGAGTCGGAGGACCAGCGGAAATCGTCCATCCAGCGATAGACCAGGGCGGCGTCCCACCGGTTCCCCGTGTAGCCGACCTCCCCCGCCGCCCGGTGCTCGGGGGCATTGGCCAGGAGGGCGTCGGGAGCGCCTGCCGTCGCGGTACCGGGATCGAAATCGAGCCAGGAATAGCTCAGAGACCAGCTCCACCTCGGAGACGCGGACCACCGGAAGGAGAGGTCCGCCCCCTGGGTCTCCACGTCGCCGAGATTCGTGAAGGAGGAGAGGACGAAGACCGGAGTTCCGTCGGGCGCCGTGGTCAGGAAGCGAAACGTGGGACCGAGCATCGTCTTCAGGC
>JAWVZJ010000352.1:0-3304 GCA_033722255.1 Thermoanaerobaculia bacterium
AGATCTCGCTACAGGGACCGCAGGGGCCGGTGTCCCCCATGGCCCAGAAGTTGTCCTTCTCCCCGCAACGCAGCACCCGATCCGGGGGGAGGCCGGAGATCGCCAGCCAGAGCTCCTCGGCCTCGTCGTCCTCCTCGAAGACGGTGGCAAAGAGGGTCGATGGATCCAGGCCCCAGACCTCGGTAACCAGCTCCCAGCCGTACCGAATCGCCTCCTCCTTGAAGTAGTCGCCGAAGGAGAAATTCCCCAGCATCTCGAAGAAGGTGTGGTGCCGGGGGCTGGGACCGACGTTCTCGAGATCGTTGTGCTTCCCCGAGACCCGGAGGCACTTCTGGACCGACACCGCCCGGGGAGCCGGCGGATCCTCCCGACCCACGAAGGCGTCCTTGAACTGGACCATCCCCGCGTTGGTGAACAGCAGGGTGGGATCGCCGTGGGGCACCAGGGGAGAGCTCTCCACGACACGGTGGTCCCGCTGGGCGAAGAAATCGAGGAAGCTTTGACGGATCTGTTGACTCTTCATGTCGAATCGGAATCGGATGACGGAGAAGAGGCCCGAAGGTCCCTTGGCGGCGGGCCCAGGGGAGGGTCAGTCGGAGGAGAAGAGGTCGACTCCGGCCTCCTCCAGGACGGAGACGATAACACGGCCGGCGAATCCCTTGCGCTCCAGGCGCCGGGCCAGGCGGCGAGGATCGTCGCTCCGGCTCGACCGCCAGCGCTCAACCTCCCGCCGGGCCAGCTCCCGCTCTCCCTCGTCGGTGAGATCCCCCAGGGCCCCGGCCACGGCGGCGTCGGAAACCCCCCGTCGTAGGAGCTCGGCCCGGAGCCTGGCCCGGCCCCATCCCTTCCGCTCTCGGTTGAGCCGGACGTACTCCCGGGCCGCCGCCTGGTCGTCCAGGTATCCCAGCTCCTCCAGACGAGCCACCGCCGTCTCGATCTCCAGCGCCGGGTAGCTCCGTTTCCGGAGCTTGGCCTCGATCTCGGCCCGGAAGTGGGTCCGCCGGGCCAGCAGCTTCACCGCCTGGTCGAAGGCGGAGGGCCGGTCCCGGGAGGAGCCATCGCTCCCTTTCCCCTCGTCGCGCACGTCGGGCTCACTCATCGATAGCGCCATCCCTTCGATATCGAATCCGGAACCGAGCGAGGCGTCAGGCGTCTTTCGAAGAGACGGTCGGATCCGACGAGATGAGACATGGTGGCTCCCTTCCGAACGTGCCAACCCCGCTCTCACTACCGGTAGAGCGCGCCACTACCTCTCGATTTCGAAGGGGCTCTCCTCCTCCATCAGGTCCTCCCCGCCGCCCATCACCGTGCTCTCCATCTCCTCCCGGGCCGCGTCGGCGGTGAACTGGACTCCCTGGATCTTGAGCTTGAACTCGTCCGGGTTCGTGGCCCGCCGGAGAGCCTCCTCCAGGGTGATCAGCCCCGACTTGTAGAGGGCGAAGAGGCTCTGGTCGAAGGTCTGCATCCCGTACTGGCTGGTTCCGAGGGAGATCTGCTCCCGGATGTACTTGGTCTTGTCCTTGTTCTCGATGCACTCCCGGATGTAGGGGGTGACCCGCATCACCTCCGCCGCCGGCACCCGGCCCATGTCGTCGGCCCGGGGAAGCAGCCGCAGGGAGATCACGGCCCGGAGGACCTGGCCGAGCTGGATCCGGATCTGCTTCTGGTGGTGGGGCGGGAAGACCGCGATGATCCGGTTGATGGTCTCGGTGGCGTCCAGGGTGTGGAGAGTGGAGAAGACCAGGTGACCGGTCTCGGCGGCCAGAATCGCCGTCTCGATCGTCTCGTAGTCCCGCATCTCACCGACCAGGATCACATCCGGGTCCTGCCGGAGGGCCGAGCGCAGGGCGGTGGCGAAGTCCCGGGTATCCTGCTCGATCTCCCGCTGGTTGACGATCGCCTTCTTGTCCCGGTGGAGAAACTCGATCGGGTCCTCGATGGTGATGATGTGCTCGGTCCGGTCGGAGTTGATGTGATCGATCATCGAGGCCAGGGTCGTGGATTTCCCCGAGCCCGTGGTTCCCGTGCACAGGATCAGGCCCCGTCGCTCGTCGGCGATCTTCTCCAGGACCGGCGGAAGCATCAGCTCCCGGATGGTCATGATCCGGGCCGGGATGACCCGGAGCACGAGCCCCACCGTCCCTCGCTGCTGGAAGATGGCGCAGCGGAAGCGGCCCAGACCGGGGACGGAGTAGGCGATGTCGATCTCGAACTCCTCCTTGAAGCGTTGCTTCTGCCGGGCATTCATGATGGAGAACGCCATGGCGATGGTGTCCTCCTGCATGAGCCGCTTCAGCTCGGTCAGGGGTTCCAAGTCCCCGTCGATCCGGACCACCGGGGGGCTGCCGACCTTGAGGTGCAGGTCCGAGGCGTTCCGTTCGACGGCGATCTTGAGCAGGTCGTTGATGTTCATGGGCCGCTCCTTTGAGGGGGTATCGAGTCATCTTAGCAGCCCCGCATGCCCGTCGCGCTGCTCGGCGCTCTCCAGAGGATCGAAATGGGCAGTTGACCGCTCGATGGTCTGGGGCCGGCCCTTCGGCTCCGAGCTCCGGGACCGGGAGGGGACGGCGCGGGCTGGGTGATCTTTGGCCGGAGGCCCGCGCCTGTGCTCGTCTTCGCGCCGGTCCGAAGTACCCTCTCACGACCCGTGAGGAGCGCTCGAGAGAACCCCCTTGCGGCCCCGGAGCTCGGACCCTGCGGTCCTCCATGATGGAGACGGTTGCACGGTCACGATGGCAAGGTCCCTGAGGGCGTTCGTGGCCAGGGGGCTGAGCACGGGCCTCCCGACCCGGTTCATGGCCCTCACGCGAGTGTGGCCCGGGCGCATTGCAGGCGCCGGCCGCGATGGCTCTGGGCCCATCCTCCGATGGGTCGGTCCGATCAGGGGGCGGCCAGGAGGAGGGCGGAGGCGGTGATGGCGGCGGTCTCGATTCGGAGGGTGGTGGAGCCGAGGGAGACGCAGGGAAGGTCCCACTCACGGAAGCAGCGGCGCTCCTCCGGCTCCCAGCCGCCCTCGGGGCCCACCAGGAGGAGGGCCCGGGTCGAGGACTCGGCTCTCCGAGGGGGTCGATCACCGTGGACGTCGAGCCACCAGGTCTCGTCGTGGTCCCCGCTCCAGGCCTCGATCTCCTCGAGCTCGTGGTCCATGGTGACCTCCGGCAGCCTCGAGCGGCCGCACTGTTCCACCGCCGCCCGAGCCACCCGCAGGAATCTCTTTCGGGTCCCCCTCCCCGGACTCCGCTCCGACCGAGCGAAGCTCACGAACCGCACGGCCACCACCCCCAGCTCGGTGGCCTTCTCCACC
>JAWVZJ010000353.1:0-3265 GCA_033722255.1 Thermoanaerobaculia bacterium
TACCATCGGCCGGGGAGGATCCGGCGGGTGGTCCAGTCCCTCTTCCACATGGTGAACGAGGCCTACCACGTGTTCGTCATCGGTTGGATCCAACCCGACGACACGGTCAAGGGGGGGACGGGATGGGCGGTGGAGCTGGCCAAGCTCTTCAATCGGCCCGTCTCGGTGTACGACCAGGACGAGAACCGGTGGCATCTCTGGCAGAAGGGGAGGTGGGAGCCCAGTGATCCCGTGATCCCGGAGCAACCCTTCGCCGGGACCGGTACCCGGAACCTCACCGACGAGGGTCGGGCGGCGATCCGGGATCTCTTCGAGCGATCTTTCGGCCCCGCCGACGGATGATGTCGGCTCTCGGCCGCCGTCTGCTGGCTCCGTTCCTCTGCCTCCTCCTCGCTCCGGCCCTCGCCGGAGCGGCTCCCGTGGCCTCGACGCCTGCAACCGTGGCTGGGTACATCCCGGAGGAGGTCGCGTACGACCCGGACGTGCCGACACCGAGCTCTGCACTCGGCTTCCCGGTGGGGGAGTGGCACGTCCGTCCCGACCAGGTGGTGGACTACTTCCGTCGCCTGGCGGAGACCTCGCCCCGGGTCGAGATCGAGATCCAGGGCCGGACCCACGAGGAGCGTCCCCAGATCCTCCTGCTGATCAGCTCGCCGGAGAACCTGGAGCGCCGGGACGAGATCCGCGCCCGACATCGGGCCGTGTCGGAGCCCGGGGAAGGATCTACCGGGGGAGAGCCCCCGGATCTTCCGGTCGTGGTCTGGCTGGCCTACAGCATCCACGGGGACGAGGCCAGCGGAACGAACGCGGCCCTGGTCGTCGCCTACCACCTCGCCGCGGCCCGGGGCCCCGAGGTCGAGACGCTCCTGGACGACACGATCGTCCTTTTGGATCCGATGCTGAACCCGGACGGGCTCGGCCGGTTCGCGACCTGGGTCAACATGCACCGGGGCCGGGTCCCGGCCGGCGACCCCCTCCACCGGGAGCACGAGCAGGGGTGGCCGTCGGGACGGGGAAACCACTACTGGTTCGATCTCAACCGGGACTGGCTCCTCCTGGTGCATCCCGAGTCCCGGAACCGGGTGGAGACCTTCCAGCGCTGGCGTCCCCACGTGGTGGCCGACTTCCACGAGATGGGACGGGACCGGACCTACTTCTTCCAGCCCGGGGTCCCGAGCCGGACCCATCCCCTGACCCCGGAACGGAATCAGGAGCTTACCGGGAAGCTGGCCCGTTTCCACGCCGAGGCTCTGGATCGATCCCGGCGGCTCTACTACCACGCCGAGACCTACGACGACTTCTACTACGGCAAGGGCTCCACCTATCCGGACATCCAGGGCTCGGTGGGGGTGCTCTTCGAGCAAGCGAGCGTGGAGGGTCATCGCCAGGAAACCGACTATGGAGTGCGGCGCTTCGCTTTCGCCATCCAGAACCACGTCCTGGCCTCCCTCTCCACCCTCCGGGGTGCCGCGGCCCTCTCCGGGGAGCTTCGGCGGTACCAGCGGGAGTTCTACCGGGAGGCGATCGACGAGGCGGCCCGGAGCGACGTCGGAGGATGGCTCTGTTCCACGGCCGGAGCTCCGGTCCGGAGCGCCCGGTTCGTCGATCTCCTGACCCGGCACGGGATCGAGCTCTACGATCTCCCGGCGCCGATCTCGCTGGAGGAGGAGACCTATCGACCGGGAGAGACCCTGGTGGTGCCGGTGGAGCAACGGCAGGCGCGGCTCCTGGAGGCTCTCTTCGAGCGACGGTCCGACTTCCCCGACTCCACCTTCTACGACGTTTCCACCTGGACCCTTCCCCTGGCCTTCGATCTCCCCTGTCGTCCCGTCTCCAGGAAACAATGGAAGTCCGGGTGGCGGGGAGCCCCCCGGTCCGGGAGGCCGAGGGCGGAGACCCCGGTAGAGGTTCCCCGGAGCGAGATCGGATATCTCCTGGATTGGACCCGCCACGACGCCCCCAGGGCCCTCTACGCCCTCCAGGAGGAGAAGGTCCGGGCCCAGGTCGTCACCCGTCCCACCGAGCTCCGGACGGACGAGGGGCTCCGGGAGCTTCTCCGGGGGACGGTGGTGGTGACGGAGGCGATCCAGCCGGAGGAGGTCGGGGACCTGTCGGGCCTGGTCCAGCGGATCGGCCGCGAGACCGGGGTTCCCTTCCTGCCCCTGGAATCGGGCCTGAGCCCCGACGGACCGGACCTCGGGAGCCCGAGCCTTCCTCCCCTGGAGAGGCCGCGGCCGGCGATCGTGGTCGGGGACGGGGCCTCGCCCTACGAGAGCGGGGCCCTCTGGCACCTCCTGGATCACGAGTGGAGGATCGAGGTCGCCCTGGTCGAGGGGGATGCGCTACCGGGCGCAGAGCTCGAGCGCTTCACCCACCTGTTCCTCGTCGACGGCAGCACCGAGACGATCGGAGACGATACGACGACGTCGATCCTGGAGTGGATCCGGGGGGGCGGCATCCTCGTGACCACGAAGGGAGCGGCGCGGTGGGCCGGGGAAGAGCTCCTCTCGAGGGCGGAGGAGAAAGGAGCCGGCGAGGGGCCCGGGCAGGAGAGGTCCGGACAGAGCCCGGAGGAGAAGGCGGCGGAGGAGGGGACGCCGAAGTCCCCGGACGCCGGGGGCGAGGAATCTGGATCGGCGGGAGAGGAACCCGGCGACGGCCCCGTCCGGCTTCCCTACGGTGAGTACGAGGAGCGGCGGGCGGCGGTGGGGATCGCCGGGGCGATCTTCGAGACGACGCTGGATCGGACCCATCCCCTGGCCTTCGGGTTTCCCCGGAACCGGGTTCCGGTTTTTCGCCGGGGCACCTGGATCATGGAGCCGAGCGAGAACCCCTTCGAGAACGTCGCCCTCTACACGGATCGTCCCTGGCTGAGCGGCTACGTCACCGACGAGCGACTGGAGGAGATGGCCGGGAGCGGGGCCGCCCTGGCCAGCAGGGTCGGGGAGGGAGCGGTGATCCGGTTGGCCGACGATCCCGACTTCCGGGGGTTCTGGCTCGCCACCCAGAGGTTCGTGGCCAACGCTCTCTTCTTCGCTCCCCAGATCCGGGAGACGAGCGCCCCCTCGACCTGGACGGAGCCCTCGCGGGAGTAACTCGGATCTCCCTCCGTCGCCGGGAGAGCACCTTCGACCAGCGGAGGAGCGATGGGTTCGAGGGAAGCGCTCCCCTCGACACGGCCGGCGCTGGGGAGGTCGTCCGGCCTCCCGGTCCCGAGCGGGGTCCCCTCAGCTCTCCCGATCGAAGGCGTTCAAGGCCTCTTCCA
>JAWVZJ010000354.1:0-3256 GCA_033722255.1 Thermoanaerobaculia bacterium
ACAGGCTGGCTCGATCCTCTCGTGCCGCCCGACGTGCGGCGGCCCGGGCCGGATCGACCTCCGACCCCGGGGGCTCGGGCTCGAAGCGGCGGGGACTCAGGCTCTGGAGCCGAACCTCCCGGGGAAGGACCTCCGCCAGGTGATCGAAGAGACGGCTCCAGGGGAAGGAGCGCTCCGCGATCCGGGCGTTCAGATAGAGCGCTTCCGCGTTCTGGTCCCGTAGATTCATCCCCCGGAGCGCCTCCTCCGCCTCCGCGAGTCGGCTCTCCTCCCGGAGGATCTGCTTCTCCGTGGTCTCCAGACGCTCCTCCAGATGTTCCATCCCCGACAGCGAGCGGCCGTAGAGCCAGAGGTTGATGCAGGCGAGGACGATCCCCACCGTCCATAGGAGGATCGAGACCCGGACCACGGGACGGGTGTTGGCGAAGGGTCGCCGGGCGAGATTCAGGTCCCGGAAGCTCATCGGATCTCCTGCAGGACGACGCCCAGGAGGGGAGCAGCCTCCTCCACGGAGAGATCGAGCCCCCGGACCGGGAGGTCCCGGGAGGTGAGGATCCGGGGTTGGAGACCCAGCCCCTCCTCCAACCACCGAGACCACTCGGAGCGATGCGCCGGGGCCGCCAGGAGGCGGACGTCCGTCAACGGCTCGTCACCCCTCTGCTCCCGGAGAAAGCCCCGTGTGAGGCGCAGGTCCTGGAGGATGGTCTCGCTACGTCGTCCGTCCCCGGTTTCCCCGTCGAAGCCTTTGGTTCGATACAGGACCGGCTCGTCCCGGTGGGAGAAGGCCAGCCCGTAGCTGCCCCGGAAGACGTTGACCACCGCCCGCAGGCCCGGCTCGCCGTTCCCTTCCTCCACCGCCGGGAGAGACGCCACGGTCCGGTTGACGATACGACCCACCTCGATCCCCGCGCCCAGAAAGGAATCTTCGAGGGCGGCCACCAGAGGCTCCCGGGCGAATCCGACCAGGATCCGGTGCCCCCCGGATCCCTCTCCGGCGGGACCGACGTCCTCGACCGCCACCAGCCGGAGATCCTCGGCCGGCACCGGAACCACCCGATCGAGCTTCCAGCGAAGGACTTCCTGCCGGGCCTCGCGCCCGCTGGGAAGCTCGTCGACTTCCAGGAATGCCAACCTGAGCCAGCCGTCGGGGACGACGAGAGACGCCCTCCGGACCTCCTCCGGGTCCGGCGCCAGGAGCCGCTCCACGGCCTCGACCATCGAGGTCGGTCGCTGAAGACTGCCTCCCAACGGACCCGCTCCGAAGGTCTCCGGAGGGATCTCCTCCCTTCGGACGGATTCCAGGTACCTGGCCCCCGACTCGTCCCGGGGAAACCGGACGTACACGAGATCCTCCTCGGAGATTCCGAACACGTCGGGAGGTGCCGGAAGCGGCTCGAAGCCCAGAAGACGTTTAGTCCACGAAAGTAACTTTGTTGATCTCACGAAGAGTGGTCATTCCTTCGAACATCTTCTGGAGAGCCGACTCCCGCAGGAACGTCATGCCCTCCTCCTTGGCTACTCGCTTGATCTCCGAAGCCGGACGCCGCTCCAGGATCAGCTCCCGGATCGTGTCCGAGAGATCCAGCAGCTCCGAGACGGCGGAGCGGCCGAAATAGCCCGTCCCGTCGCACTCGATGCAGCCCGCTCCTTCATAGAAGGTCGTCTCCCCGTAGACGTCCGGGTCCAGCCCGCTGTCGGCCAGGAGCTGACGGGGAATCTTGGTCGGACGCTTGCAGTGGGGACAGATCTTCCGGACCAGGCGCTGGGCCAGCACACAGTTCAGGGCCGAGACGAAGTTGTAGAGGTCCACGTTCATGTTCAGGAACCGACCCAGGACGTCGACCACGTTGTTGGCGTGGACCGTGGTGAACACCAGGTGGCCCGTCAGGGCCGACTGGATCGCGATCTGGGCCGTCTCTTCGTCCCGGATCTCTCCGACCATGATCTTGTCCGGGTCGTGCCGGAGGATCGAGCGCAGGCCCCGGGCGAAGGTCAGGCCCTTCCGCTCGTTCACCGGAATCTGGGCCACACCCTTGAGCTGGTACTCCACCGGATCCTCGATGGTGATGATCTTGTCCTCCGAGCTCTGGATCTCCGAGAGGGAGGCGTAGAGAGTGGTCGTCTTCCCGGACCCCGTCGGGCCGGTGACCAGGACCATCCCGTAGGGCTCCCGGCTGAACTTCCGGAGCTTCCGCACCGTCTCGTCGTCAAGGCCGAGGATGTCCAGGCGGAGGTTCTTGAAGTCCTCGTTCATGGACTCCTTGTCGAGGATCCGGATCACGCAGTCCTCGCCGTGGACCGTGGGGAGGATCGAGACCCGGAAGTCGATGGTCCGACCCTTGAGCCGGAGCTTGAACCGGCCGTCCTGGGGTACCCGTTTCTCCGCGATGTCCAGCTCGCTCATCACTTTGAGCCGGCTGATCACGGTCTGGTGGTGCCTCTTGTCGATCGGCTCCATCGCCTGGTAGAGCACGCCGTCGATCCGGTACTTGACCAGCACGTTGTGGTCACGGGTCTCCACGTGGATGTCGCTCGCCCGGCGTTGGATGGCGTTGAAGATCATCGTGTCCACGAGCTTGATGATCGGCGAAGCGTCGGCCGTGATCCGGTCGAGGGACAGGACCTCTTCACCCTCTTCGTCCTCCTGAACCAGCTGCATCCGGAAATCCTCGGTAGCCTCGTCCAGGACCCGCTGGACACTCTCGGACTTCTGGAGTATCTCCTCGATCGCGCCCTTCGGACCGACCTTGACCTCGAGCGACTCGCCCAGGAGCATCTCCAGCTCGTCCAGCTTCTGGACCTCCGTGGGGTCGGCGACCACCACCGAGAGCCGTCCGTTCTCCCGCCCCTCCGGTATGAACAGATAGCGAAGCATGAGATCGAACGGAATCGACCGAAAGAGATCGTTGTCGATCCGAAACTGCGTGACGTCTACGTACTCCAGCCCGTAGCGGCGAGCCAGCTCCCGGGCCTCGGACTCCTCGCGATCCCCCTTGCCCTGGTTGCTCTCGAAGATCTGCTGCTCTTGATCGATCATCCCTGAACCTGCCCCAAAACGCTGAACATCGGAAGATAGACGGAGACCAGGAGCAGAGCGATAATGATGCCCATGAAGACGAGCATGACAGGCTCGACGAGAGAGAGGAGTCGGCTCATATGGATCTCGACCTCCTGATCCAGGAAGTCGGCGATATTGGTGAGCATCGCTCCCAGCTCTCCCGTGGCCTCACCGACCTGGACCATGTCGACGGCCAGA
>JAWVZJ010000355.1:0-3256 GCA_033722255.1 Thermoanaerobaculia bacterium
CGCCCCCCTCTCAAGCCGGTGGCGGGTGTTCTCGAGGCCCGGAGTCAGGCATTCTACCGGCGGGCTACGGCTAGACGAGCCCTTCAAGGACTGCTTCTGGCCGTCGGTGCCCCGCTGGGCTGGTTGCTGCTCCGTGTCGGGATCGGGGTGAGCCCGGGAGAGGAGCTCGCCTCCAATCTCTGGCTCTACGCGTACATGTTTTTGGCCACTGCCGTCGCCTTCATCCTCTTCGGAGTGATCGGAGGCCGGAGGGAGGAGCAACTGGAGCGACTGGCAACCACGGATTCCCTGACTCGCCTACGAAATCACCGTTACTTCTGGCAGCGTCTGCAGGAGGCAGTTGCCCAGAGTCGGCGGGGAGAGCAGGGACTCGGCCTGGCCATCCTGGACATCGATCACTTCAAGCGGGTCAACGACGACCTCGGACACTCGGTGGGGGACCGGGTCCTGGAGGCGATCGGCCGCGCCATGCGCCGGGAGGCGCGGGCTGGCGAGACGGCGGCCCGGATCGGAGGGGAGGAGCTGGCCCTGATCCTGCCGGGTGCGGATCTCGAGGAGACCCGAGAGGCCGCAGAGAGGATTCGCAGGGCCGCGAGCAGGGAGGTCGGAGAGAGTGCCGCCCTGCCGGGAAGCCGGAGCGTCACACTCTCGGCTGGAATTGCCACCATCGACTCCGGGACGGGGTCCACGCCGGAAGAGCTCTTCTTTGCCGCCGACCGAGCGCTGTACCGGGCGAAGGCGAAGGGCCGGGACCGGGTGGAGACCAGCGAGCAGTGAGATCCCGGCGAAGCGCCTCTTTCGGGGGGGTAGCCCCGCGAGTGGCGAGGCCGACCTCCTGACGATCCTGAACCGGACCGGCTGTCCCGTGCTTCTCTATCCTTGACCGTGGCGTGGACGACGACCGGACCATGATCCACCGCGATCCGCTGGGGCTCCAAGCTCATGGGTCGACGGCGACTCTCACGGCCTCGTTTCTCCGAGCTGCTCCACGAAGGAGGAGCCGAAGGCCCGGGAAGGGGTCTGGAACCCCGGTGGTGCCTCCCCGCCGAGGACCCGCTCCACGGCTCCCAGGGCGGTGAGGACGGTCCATCGGTAGGCCTGGGGGCCCTCCAGGCGATCCTCGCGGAAACTGCCCTCCCGGTCCTCGACCCGGCCCCAGACCCGGGTCGTCCCCTCCCGGAGCCGCTCCTCCGAGGGACCCGGGGGGCGGGCTTCCACTCGTCGTCCGTGGAGGTCCTTCACCAACCGGAAGTGCAGGAGCGGCCGGAGCCAGCGCAGAATCTTCATCGTTCGCAGCGCACCCCGCGGGACCGCCATGTAGACGGTGACGTTCGGAATCTCCGTCGAGTACCAAGCGGTGACCACGTCTCCCCAGGGGATGCTGACCGCCGTCTCCGGACCGTCCCCGAAATCCACGTCCCGGGTCTTCCAGGCGATGGGAACCCGGCGGAGCTCCCCGTTGCGGCGGACGAGACCGCCCTCGTGGAGGTGCTCGATCATGGTCAGGGCCGTTCCCCGGGACGGACCGGAGTCCCCTCGGAAGGCGAGCTCGAGGCTCTCGGCCTCCGGGAGGTCCTCGGAGAGTCGGCTGGCGAGACAATCGGTGGGGACGACGTCGAAACCGACGCCGGGGAGGAGCATCACGGCCGCGACCCGGGCCTCCCGGTCCCGTCCGGCCATCTGGAGGAAGACGTCCGCCTCTCCCGTGATGTCCAGGTAGTGGGTTCCCGCCTCGAGGCAGGCCCGGGCCATGGGGCCGGCGGTGTGGGTGAAGGGGCCGGCACAGTGGAGGACGGCGGGATACGGCTTGACGACCTCGGTGACGGTCCGCTCGTCCTCGAGATCGAAGACGCTCCAGGGGAGATCGAGCTCCCGGGCCAGGGATTCCAACCGCTCTCCGTCCCGACCGGCCAAGATCGGCCTCTGTCCCCGATTCGCCGCCTCCCGGGCGATGCGCTCCCCTGTATAGCCATAGGCGCCGTAGAGGAGAAAGTCCCCGGTCGGCTCCATGTCAGTCTCCCACGTGAACCGCGATCTTCCGCCGGTTCCGGTACCTTCGGTGCTCCCAGAGGAAGATCCCCTGCCAGGTGCCCAGGGTGAGGGCCCCGTCGAGGACCGGTACCGAGAGACTCGTCGTCGTCAGGGCCGACTTGATGTGGGCGGGCATGTCGTCGGGACCCTCCGAGGTGTGGGTGTAGAGGGAGTCGTTCTCGGGAACCAACCGATTCAGCCAGGCCTCCAGGTCTCGGCGAGCCGACGGAGCGGCGTTCTCCTGAATGGTGAGGCTGGCAGAGGTGTGGCGGATGAACAGCGTACAGAGACCTTCCGTCACCCCGCTGGCCTTCACGATCTTCGCCACGTGCTCGGTGATCTCGTGGAGCCCCGGCTCCCGGACGTCGATCTCGAGCTCCTGGACCATGCCCTTAGTGTAGCGTGCACCGCCTGGGATTTCCTCCCGGACGATGGGCCCGGGATCCCCATCCAGTCCGGCCGCGATCTCCCTGTGCCGGACACCCTCGTCCCCACTGGAGATGGAATGCGGGCTAACCTTGGACCGACCTCGTCGTGGATCCCTATCGCCTACTCCGTCCCGTTCTCTTCCGGTTTTCCCCGGAGCGGGCCCACGAGATGACTCTCCGGCTCGTGGGCCTCGTGGGGTGGCTCCCGCCCGTTCGAAGACTCCTGGGGGCGTGGGGAGGCGGGGCGGTGGAGGATCCGGTGGAGCTCTGGGACCTGACATTCCCGAATCGGGTGGGTCTGGCGGCCGGATACGACAAGGATGGCCGGGGCTGGAGAGCCCTCGGCGCCCTGGGATTCGGTCACCTGGAGCTGGGGACGGTGACCCCGGAGCCCCAGGCAGGCAATCCGAGGCCTCGGGTCTTCCGCCTGCCGGAGGACCGAGCCCTGATCAACCGCCTCGGATTTCCGAGCCGGGGAATGGAGCGATTTGCCGGGAACCTCCCGGAATCGAGATCCCCGGGCAGTCCGGTCCTGGGAATCAACCTCGGGAAGCAGAGGGAGACGCCCCTGGAGCGGGCCGAGGAGGACTACGTTCGCCTCTTGGAGCAGCTGGGTCCCCGAGGAGACTACGTGGCCATCAACGTGAGCTCTCCCAACACACCAGAGCTGCGACGACTCCAAGGGACGGAGTTTCTGGACCGTCTGGTCCGGGCTCTTCTGCGAACCCGGGACGGCCTCCCCGGAAGGCGAATTCCCCTGCTGGTGAAACTGGCTCCGGATCTCTCGGAGAAAGAGC
>JAWVZJ010000356.1:0-3246 GCA_033722255.1 Thermoanaerobaculia bacterium
AGAGGGGATCCGGGTGGGTCGAGACCACCTCCAGCAGCTTGTCGAGAGTCAGCTCCATGGCCTTCGGGACCCGGTCATCCGCCTCTTCCCTCGGAACCGAGGCAAGGACCGAGGACCGGGCCGACACCTTTTGCGACCATCGGGGAATGTCACTCCTGCTCCAACGCTTCCCGGAGCCGCTCCACCCGCCGGCGATTGACACCGAAGTCCTGATACCCCAGGCGGGAGGCCGAACGGACGTGGAGGACGCTCTCCTCGGGCTCCAGGAAGAGCTCCAGGTCGTCCACGAAGCCGAGGAGACTGCGGCACTCGGCCCTCAGGTAACCCTCCTCCTCCACCACGATCTCGGTCCGGGGCCAGGAGGCGAGGATCTCCTTCGCTCGTCGCCAGGCCGAACCCGGGTCCCCGTCCCGAGCGAGAGGCGGCACCCGGTGTGACGCGCCCTCGGCCAGGCTCGAGACGCAGTTCGGCTTGTCGGGACAGGGGGCCAACCGCTCCCCCTCCCGGACTCCGAGCTCCGACGGGTCGGCGGGCTCCCATCGCCTGCGAAGAGTCTCCAGCCAGCTCACGCGATCCGCTCCCCGGATTCGACGCAGGAGAAGAGCTTCTCCGACGACAGGTGACGGAGGAGCTCGGTCCGACAGAACTCCAGGAGCTCGCCCTCGAGCTCGGTCCTGTAGGACACCAGCCCGTCCTCCCGCCGGACGAGGGGTCCAGCCAGGAGGGGCTCTTCGGGGTACTGGCGCTCCATGCGCCGGAAGAAAGGAGCCGGAACGCGGAAGGGTCCGAGGCTGACCGAGTGGATCCGGTCCGGGGACACCCGGTCGAAGACGCGCTGGAAGAGTCGTCGATATCCCTCCCGAAATCCGTCGTGGTGGATCAGGGGATCGAAGCGGAGGCCGACCGGCCAACCCTGCTCCGCCACGGTCTCCAGGGCCTCGAGTCTCCGGTCCAGGGACGGGGCCCCGTACTCCAGAGTCTCGGCCACCTCCCGGGAGCTCAGGCTGTAGGCCACCACCACGTTCGGGAGGGGGTCCCGTGCCGCCAGCTCCCGGGTCCTGCCGCTCTTCGTCCGGAGCTCGAGCCAGGCGTCCGGGCGCTCCGCGAAGAGGTCGAGGAAGTGATCCACGAAGCCGGTGATCGACTCCAGGGCCAGGCTGTCCCCGTCGTACCCGGAGAAGAAGCAGACGGCCTCTCCCCGGTGCCGTCCCCGAATCTCGTCGAGGTCCGTCGTGAACTCCTCGAAGTTCACGAAGAAGACATGATGGGCCGAACGGTACATCCCCTGGAGGAAGCAGTACCGACAGTCGTAGGGGCAGTTCAGCAGATGCGAGAAGTAGTAATTGTGGGGCGCACCGATGCCGTACCCGCGGGGTACGGGAAGGACCTTCCGGCCGTGTTTGGCGGCCAAGATCAGGGCCGGTCTTCGCTTCTGGAGCCGGAAGCTCTGATCCCGCCGGTTGAAGACCTCCCCGTACCGATCGCAGGTCACGACCTCGGGATCGCCCAGGTCCTCGAGGACCCTCCGAACCCGCGGATGTTGCCGGACCTCCTCCTCGACGTAGACGATCCGGGCCATCAGTGCCGGGGAGGACGCCGGAGAACGGGCTCGGAGCCCAGTCGCTCCTTCACCGAATAGCTGTCGACCCTGCGGAAGTTCTTGAACGTGATCATCTCGCCGAGCAACCCGGTGGTCAGGATCTGGATCCCCATGACCATCAGGAGGACCCCCAGGAGGAGCAGGGGTCGATTCGACAGGCCCTCCCCCTGGAACCAGAGGATGGCCAGGTAGAGATTGATCCCGAAGCCGACGACGAGAAAGAGGAGACCGACGAGTCCGAACAGGTGGAGAGGCCGGCGCGTGTACTTCGTGATGAAGAGCACCGTGATCAGGTCCAGGAGCCCCTTGTAGAAGCGGTCCCAGCCGTACTTGCTCCGTCCGTGACGGCGGGGATGATGGTGAACGGTGATCTCTCCCACTTCGAACCCCTTCCGGCTGGCCAGCACCGGGATGTATCGGTGGAGCTCTCCGTAGATCGCGACCTGCTCCAGGACCTCCCGGCGGTAGGCCTTGAACCCGCAGTTGAAATCGTGGAGATCCACCCGGGCCAGCTTTCGGGTCACCCAGTTGAACAGCTTCGAGGGGTAGCGCTTCGACACCGGATCCTTCCGCTCCCGCTTCCAACCGGACACAAGGTCCAGATTCCCCTCTTCCAGAGCCTGGAGCATTCGTGGGATCTCCTTCGGGTCGTCCTGGAGGTCGCCGTCGATGGTGACCACGATCTCCCCCAGACAGTGATCGAAGCCGGCGGAGAGGGCCGCCGCCTTTCCGAAGTTTCGCCGCAGGCGCACGAGCTTCACCCGGGGATCCCTCTCCCGGGCCCGGCGCACCTCGGCCACGGTCCCGTCCCGGGAGCCGTCGTCCACGAAGAGGATCTCGAAGGAGCGGTCCAGCGGCTCCAGCACCCCGATAATGCGCTCGGAGAGCTCGGCCACGGTCCGCTCTTCGTCGAAGACCGGAATCAGGATCGAGAGGTCGAGGGTCTCGTCACTCGCTTCGGGATCGATCGGCGTCTTCCTCGGAGCCACGGTCTGCATCGCCCGTGATTGTACGCCATGAGGCCGCGAATCAAACCCCGGAAGAAGGGACACCCTTTTGCAGATCTACCCGCGGTGGGAGACAATCCCCCCATGGGCGACAACCGCCAGGACAACCCCCGGGACGACCCGCCCCTCCCCCGCCGACCGGAAGTCCGGTTTCTGGCCCTGTTCCTGATTCTCCTTTTGGGATCCTTCACCCTCCTCTCCCTGCGTCCGGTCAACGACCGGGTGATCGAGCCCTTCACCGCCTCCATCGCCCGGGTCAGCGGGGTGGCCCTCGAGGTGGTGGGTGAACAGATCACCCGGGAGGGGACTGTGCTCCGGAGCCCGGAGTTCGCGGTGAACATCGAGAACGGCTGCAACGGGGTGGAAGCCATGGTGATCTTCCTGGCCGCCGTCCTGGCCTTTCCGGCCCCCTGGAGCGCCCGCCTGGCGGGTCTGGGACTGGGAATCGTCGTCATTCAGGCGGTCAATCTGGTCCGGGTGGTGGCGCTGTTCCTCACCGGAGCCTACTTCCCCGCCCTCTTCGACAGCTCCCACACCGTGATCTGGCAGGGCATCGTGATCCTGGTCGCAGTGCTCCTCTGGATCTACTGGGCCCGCCGATTCCTGAAGAACCAACCCTCCGAGGCGGCTTGAAACGGG
>JAWVZJ010000357.1:0-3244 GCA_033722255.1 Thermoanaerobaculia bacterium
CACCGTCGAGGATATCTCGTTCCGCGAGGAAGACTACCTCGAGAGCACGACGGACGAAGAGGAAGACGTGGAGCCTCGCGCTCCGGTCGTCACCGTGATGGGCCACGTCGACCACGGAAAGACCTCTCTTCTCGACGCGATCCGCCAGTCCAGGGTGGTGGAGAGCGAGCACGGCGGAATCACCCAGCACATCGGCGCCTATCGTGTGGAAAAGAACGATCGCGAGATCGTCTTCCTCGACACGCCGGGGCACGAAGCCTTCACCCAGCTCCGGGCCCGAGGCGCCAGCGCCACCGACATCGTCGTCCTCGTCGTCGCCGCCGACGACGGCGTCATGCCCCAGACCGTCGAGGCGATCGACCACGCCAGGGCCGCGGAGGTCCCGATCGTCGTGGCGGTCAACAAGATGGACAAGGCGAACGCCAATCCGGACAAGGTGAAGACCGAGCTCTCCGATCTCGAACTGATGCCCGAGGAGTGGGGAGGCGACACCGTCACCGTCGGGCTCTCGGCCCTGAAGGGCGAAGGCATCGACGAGCTCCTCGAGATGATCCTCCTGACCTCCGATCTGCTGGAGCTCGAAGCCAATCCCGAGCTCCCGGCCTCCGGCGTCGTCCTGGAGGCCCGCAAGGAGGTGGGACGGGGGATCGTGGCCACGGTCCTCCTCCAGGACGGCACCACGGAGATCGGTGACACGTTCGTCGCCGGCGCCACCTGGGGTCGGGTCCGTTCGATGGCCAGCGACCTCGGGGAGCGGATCGAGGAGGCGGGACCGGCCACCCCGGTGGAGCTCACCGGCTTCCAGGATGTCCCCGACGCCGGGGACCTCTTCCAGGTCGTCAAGGACGAAGCCAAAGGGCGCAGCATCGCCGAGTTCCGACAGCAGGAGCAGCGGCGGCGGGAGCTCACTCCCTCCCACGGGAAGATGTCCCTGGAGGAGCTCTTCGACTCCATCGAGGAGGGAGAGGTCAAGGAGCTCCCGGTGGTGATCAAGGCCGACGTCCAGGGCTCGGTGGAGGTGCTCCGGGACACGCTCCAGAAGCTGTCCACCGACGAAGTCAAGGTCAACGTCATCCACGGCGCGGTCGGTGCCGTGACCACCAACGACGTGCTCCTGGCCTCCGCCTCCGATGCCATCATCATCGGGTTCAACGTCCGGCCGGAGAGGAACGCCTCCGAGCTGGCGGAAAAGGAGGGGGTCGACATCCGGCTCCACACCATCATCTACGAGCTCACGGACGAGCTGAAGAAGGCGATGGTGGGACTCCTGGAGCCGACCTTCCGGGAGGTCACCCGGGGACGGGCAGAGGTCCGGGAGCTGTTCAAGATCCCCCGGGTCGGCATCGTTGCCGGCTGTCACGTCCTCGAGGGCGTGATCCCCAGGAGCGCCAACGCCCGGGTCCTCCGGGACAACGTCGTCATCCACGACGGCGCCATCGGATCGCTGCGACGTTTCAAGGACGACGTCTCCGAGGTCCGGGCCGGCTTCGACTGCGGGATCGGCCTCGAGCGGTTCCAGGACATCAAGCCGGGAGACATCATCGAAGCCTACGAGCGCGAGGAGGTGGAGAGGACTCTCTGAGTCCCGTTCCTCCTTCCACGAGACGTCTCGACCGAAGACGGCCTTCCTCGCCTTCCGCGAATCCTTTCCGCGAACCGGTGACCGCCATGTTGATCGGGCTCACGACCTTCGAGATCCACCTCCCCCACTCCCGAAGCCTCAAGGAGAAGCGGCGCGTGGTCAAGGGAGTCGTGGATCGGATCCACGATCGGTACCGGGTCTCGGTCCTGGAGAGCGATCATCACGATCTCCTCCAGCGGACCCAGATCTCCGTGGTCATGGCCGCCCGGGACGAGTCGGAGATCGACCGCATCATGACCCAGATCCGAACCGTGGTGGATCACCGACCCGAGGGGTACGTCACTCTCTGGAACGAACGGATCCTGGAGGGTCTCGAATGAGCCGACGCATACAGCGAGTCGAGGATCAGATCCGGGCCCAGCTCGCCCACTTGATCCTCCACGAAGTGGCGGATCCCCGGGTCGACGAGATGACCACCGTGACCGCGGTGTCGGTGAGCCCGGACCTGGCCAACGCCCGGGTCATGGTCTCGATCTACGGATCCGAGGAAGAACGGGAGGAGAGTCTCGCCGGCCTCCGGGCGGCGGCGGGCTTCCTCCGCAGCCGGCTGGCCAGTCGACTGACCCAGAAGAGAGTTCCCGAGCTCAACTTCGAACTGGACCGGGGGCCCGAGCACAGCGCCCGGATCGCATCGATCTTGGAGGATCTCGACCATGACGACTCGAGTACCTGAGGCGCTCCGCGCCACCATCCGCGAGGGGAACCGATTTCTCCTCAGCAGCCACATCAACCCGGACGGAGACGCCGTGGGGTCCTCCCTGGGCCTGGCCCGGGTCCTGCGAAAGATGGCCAAGGGGGCCGTGGTGTGGTTCCGGGACGAGCCTCCGGGGATCTACTCCCATCTCCCCGGCTTCGAGCGCATCCACCTGGGAACGGAGCCGCCCGGGGGATTCCCCGGGGCCTTCGACGGCATCATCGCCCTGGAGTGCCCGAGCCTGGATCGGACCGGGCTGGAGGAGTCCCTCGGAGACCTGCCGGTGGCCAACATCGACCATCACCTCGGGAACGAGCACTACGGGGACGTGAACTGGGTCGACACCGGCGCGCCCTCCCTGGGGACCATGGTCTACCG
Source organism: Thermoanaerobaculia bacterium (assembly GCA_033722255.1). Lineage (GTDB taxonomy): Bacteria > Acidobacteriota > Thermoanaerobaculia > Multivoradales > JAIOJS01 > JAWVZJ01. Next base: position 2,715 of record JAWVZJ010000357.1, read on the forward strand.
GCTCGCCCGGGCCCTCCGGGTCGACCTGGACGCCGATACCGCCAACTGCCTCTACCTGACCCTGGTCACCGACACCGGCGGCTTCCGGTTCTCCAACGCCAAGGCGGAGGCCTTCGAGGCAGCGGCGGAGCTCGTGAAGGAGGGAGCCCGCCCCGAGCTCGTCTCCCAGTGGATCTACGAGAGCCGACCGGAGCCTGCCGTACGGCTCCTGGGCAAGATGATCGAGACCCTGGAGCGTCACGGAGAGGACGGACAGGTGGCCACGGTCCTCCTCACCCGGGAGATGTACGAAGCCACGGACGCCGAGCGGAGCGACTCGGAGGGCCTGATCGACTACCCCCGGTCGATCGCGGGAGTGGCCGCCGTGGGGCTCGTCCGGGAGCTCGAGGAGGGGTGCAAGGTCTCGTTGCGGAGCCGGGGCGAGACCGACGTGGAGGAGGTCGCCCGCCACCACGGCGGTGGAGGCCACAAGAACGCCGCGGGATTCAAGACGGATCTCTCCCTGGAGGAGACCCGGGAGCTCGTGGCGA
>JAWVZJ010000358.1:0-3238 GCA_033722255.1 Thermoanaerobaculia bacterium
AGCAGGCCGAAGAGGAGCACGCTGATCCCCGCCGCCAGGAGAGTGAAGAGGAGGGCCCGGCCTCCGGCGCTCACCTCCGCCACGGGGGAGAGATAGCGTCCCTGGAGCCCAGCGAGGCCATCGGCCCCGATCCGGACCAGGAGGTATCCGAGGACCCCTCCCGCGACACCCAGGACCGCCGCCTCCGCCAGGAGGTGACCCACGAGTCGCAGTCGGCCCGAGCCCAGGGCGGAGCGGATCGCCATCTCCCGAGTCCGTCGCTGTCCGCGCATGAGCATCAGATTCGCCAGGTTGGCACAGACGATGAGGAGGACGAAGCCGGCGGCCCATCCGAGGACCCCCAGGGCCGGACGGTATTCGCGAAAGAGCTGATCGGCCAGGGGCCGGGCCAGGATCGTGGTCTTCCCGTTGGTCTCGGGAAAGGCCTCCGCCAGCCTTTGCCCCAGGGCGTCGGCTTCGGCCCGGAGCTCGTCCAGGGAAGCGCTCGGGCCGCGCCGGGCCAGGACACGAAGGAAGTGGAACTCCCGGCTCGAGGCCCACTCCGGGGGGAGTCGGAGGGGACGGACGAGGTGCATCGGCTCCCGAAACGTCCCCGGCTCCGGATGTCGATAATTCTCCGGAAGGACTCCCACCACGCGGTGGATCTCCCCGTCGATCTCGATCGTCGTGTCGAGGACGTCCCGACCGCCACCCAGCCAGTCCAGCCCAAAAACGTGGCGCACCCGGGCGACCCACCCGTCCGAGGTCCGGTCGTCCTCGACGAAGGTGCGACCCCGGACGGCGTCCACTCCCAGAAGCGAAAAGAAGCCGGGCTCCACGACCGCCGCCGTCACCCGGCGGGCCGGCCCGATGCCGGCCACCGTGGGGAGATCCACGTTGAAGGCCCGGAGCTCCTCGACGGTGGAGAGCTCCCGCCGCCAGTCGGTGACGTTCCCCGGAGCCACGGAGCTCTCCTCACGGGTGCCGGGCTCGGTCTCCCACAGCAGCACCAACTCCTCCGGTGCCGCGTACGGCAACCTCTCGACGTCGTGGGCGTCGATCAGGGTGAAGATGGCGGTGATCGAGCCGATCCCCAGGGCCAGGGTCAGGACGGCGACGATGGAAAAAGTCCGGTCGCGGATCAGCTGTCGGACGAGGCAGCGAAGGAAGGTCATCGGCAATCTCCGGTTTCGCCGCTGTAGGTGAGCAAGGGAAGTGCCAGGGGTCGAGAACCAGGTCGGAGATCGACGCAACCGCTTTTCTGAAAGTGGTTTCCCGCCACTTCTGTCACCCCTGCTCGGACCTCCTGCTCCCGACCGCGAACGTGCGATCCCGGGATCGACCGTTCAGTCCCGGACATGGAAAGGCTTCTCACCTGCCTTCTCGTGACTCCCCTCCGGCTTCGACCAGGAAGTCGCTCGGCACGGAAAGCCGGAAGAGGGCACCGGCCTCCTCGGACCGGTTCTCCAGGGAGTAACTGAACCCGTGTCCCTCCAGGATCTCCCGGATCAGGGTCAGCCCGAGACCCCGGCCGTCCCGCTTGGTGGAGACGAAGGGGACGAAGAGCTGCTCCCGCACGTCCTCCGGGATCCCCGGTCCGGAATCGGCGACGGCGAGCTGGACGGTACCGTCCCGGGTCTCCAGGGCGAGCTCGATCTCTCCCCCGCCGGGATCCATCGCCTCGAGGGAGTTCCGCAGGACGTTGACCAGGGCCTGCTCGAGCTGGTTCTTGTCGGCGGAGATCCGGGGCAGAGAGTCGGGGCGGACCGCCCATCGCACCTCGACTCCATTCGCCTCGAGCTCCGGCTCCAGCAGTACCAGGAGATCGTCCAGCAACCGATCCAGGGCCACCGGTCGACGATCCGGAGGCGGCAAGCGGACGACCTCGGCGAACCCGTTGACGAATCGGTCCAGGCTCCGGAGACGATCCTCGGCCACCGTCAGGGCCTTCGAGACCTTCTCCCGACGCTCGGTACCGAGCTCCGAGGCCAGGGACTCCGTACTCTGGAGGAGCGAGACGACGGATCCCACCGAGTTCTTCACCTCGTGGGAGATCATCCGGATCAGCTTGTCGTAGGCGGCCCGCTCGGTGTCCCGGAGCTCTTCGGTGAGCTCCTCCACGAGGTAGAAGGAGCGGGGGAATCCCCGGTCGAAGAACTGGCTCCGGACCGCCCGGAGACGTCGACCCTGGAGGTTGACGAGCCGGGTCTCGCCGACGGCGAGGGCGGCCAGCTGCCGGGCCACCGGATGCTCGACGGCCGAGAGGGCTCGTCCCCGGAGCTCCTCCTCGTCCCGCTCGAGCAGAGTCTCGCTCGCGGGGTTGGCCAGATCGATCCGGCCGTCGTGGTCCAGGGTCAGGAAGGCCGCCGGGGAGGCCTCGATCACCTCCTGGAGGAAGCGCTCCCGCTCCTGGACCCGGAGGCGTTCCTGCCGGAGGCGATCCATCATCCGGTTGAAGAGCTCCACGAGCTCCGCCGCCTCCGGCTCGTCCTCGGGGGAGAGGCGGGAGCCGAACTGCTCCTCCCGGATCAGCTCCGAGCCGGTCTGGAGGAGCTGTCGGGGGAGACCGAGCCGTCGGGCCAGGATCACTCCGGTCAACAGGGAGACGGAGAGGGCCAGCTCCAGCCCCAGGAACCACCACGGGTCGTCCCTCAGGTGCCAGAAGACGAGCCCCCCGAGGCCGAGATGGATGACGACGAGGTAGAGGATCCAGCGGTGGCGGAGGGACAGACGGGGAATGGCCACGGCTAGCAGCCCCGCATGCCCGTCGCGTTACTTCGGGCACTCATGAGGATGGAAATGGGGACTCGAGCATTCCTCGATCCTGGGCCGGCCAACGGTTTGCCGGCGCATGACGGCTGGTGTCGCAGGGTGGTCAGCCGCCATCCTCGTCCCCCAGGTCGTACTTCTCCAACCTCCGGTAGAGGGCCTGCCTCGTGAGACCCAGGGCCTCGGCGGTGCGCGTGATGTTGCCGTCGAAGCGGCCCAGGGCCTTTTCGATCATGGCCCGCTCGATCTCGTCCAGGGTCATGGCCCCGGGGGGAGGGAGGGGGTCGCCGGCGGCAGCGGCATCGGCCTCGAACCGGGGAAGCTCCTCCAGATCCCGGGCCCGGATCTCGGAGGTCTCGAGCATCAGCACCGCTCGCTGGACGGTCTGTTCCAGCTCCCGGACGTTGCCGGGCCAGGGCCGGGACCGGAGCCAGCGGAGGGCGTCGTCCGCGAAGCGGACGTCGTCGCCGTGGATCTCCACCGCCCGTTC
>JAWVZJ010000359.1:0-3237 GCA_033722255.1 Thermoanaerobaculia bacterium
AAGAGATCTCCTACCAGGAGCTCCTCCGGGTCTTCTGGGAGGGCCACGATCCGACCCAGGGGATGCGCCAGGGCAACGACGTGGGAACCCAGTACCGCTCGGCGATCTACGTGACCTCCGAGGACCAGCGGAAGGCGGCCGAGGCTTCCCGTCAGGCCTACCAGGAGCGACTCCGGGCCGCCGGACACGGGGAGGTCACGACCGAGATGCGGGACGCACCTCCCTTCTACTACGCCGAGGAGTATCACCAGCAATATCTGGCCAAGAACCCGGGCGGTTACTGCGGCCTCGGGGGAACGGGCGTGGCCTGCCCCACCGGGCTCTCCCTCTCCTCCTGACCGTCACCCCCCTTTCGGCAGCCCTAGGGGAACGCCCGGCGAGGAATCCGGGTCGGACCGCCTCCTCGACGGGGCGACCCGGGTCGTCAGAGGTCACTTCGCCTTGGCCTTCAGGAGGATGTCGACCCGGCGGTTCTGCTGCCGCCCCGCCTCGGTCTCGTTGGTGGCCACGGGCATCGACTCGCCGTACCCCACCGCCGTGAGCCGCGTCGGCTCGACCCCCCGGCCGATCAGGAAGGCCTCCACCGATTCCGCCCGGCGCCGGGAGAGAGCCTGGTTGTGCTCCTCGGTCCCGGTGGAGTCGGTATGCCCCTGGATCACGATCGCCGTCTTCGGATAGTCCAGGAGGACCGAGCCCACCTGCCGGAGCGTGCTCTGGGCATCGGCCCGGAGGGAGGCGGAATCCACGTCGAAGAGGACGTCCGAGTCGAAGTGGGCGAGGATGGTGTTCTCGCTGACCCGCTCCACCGTGGTGCCGGGGATCCGGGTCAGGCGCTCCTCCTGATGGTCCATGTAGGCCCCGATGCTCCCGCCGACCACGGCCCCGATGGCGGCCCCGGCCAGGATCTCGTCGGCCTCCCGCTCCCCGGCGAGGATGGCCCCCACCGCACCGGCCGCCGCACCGGCGCCGGCACCCTTCGCGGTCTTGTCCCGCTTCGTGGTGTAGGGATCCCGGGCCTGGACCGACGCGCAGGCTGAGATCAGGGGAAGGATCAGGAGCATCGCCAGAAGAGTGGCGAGGCCGGAGACGGATTTTTTCCGCCGGGCCCCGTGGAAACACGGGTAGGTCGAGCCAGGGGTTCGATCGTTTCGCATGGTCTTTCTCCTCGGGTTCCGATGAGCCGTCTTCTCGTTCGTCGGTATCGGTTTCGGTTCCGTGGTCGGCGTCGTCACGACCGTCGCTCCGGGATCGCCAGGAGCACGCCCCCCACCACCACGGCGGCGACCCCGGCCCACACCGGCACGTTGACCTGCTCCTTCTCTTCCACCGCGAGATCGACGGGGCCGACCTCGAGCTCGTGACGGTCCTCCGTGTAGGTGAAGCCTCCGTAGACGAGGGCCAGGACACCGAGGACCAGGATCGCGACGCCGATGAGCTTGCGCACTGACATGATGGACCTCCTGTTCGTCGAGGAGCCGGGATCTCTCCCTTCCGGAGGGACCACGACACCAGAACACGACAAGAGGCGAAGCAATCTCCTTGCCAGGACCCCTCCCTCGGCCGACACGGCCCCGACCCCTCACCAACTGCCGCCGGTCCCGCGGGCAAGGGGAGTCCCGGCCCCGGCCCCCGGGGGTGACGAGGAGTCGGTCCGGACAGCTCAAGGGGAGTACCCCGGAGAGAACGACTGGGCTCGATGACTCCTCCGAGCCCCGAATGCGGCGCGGCCCCCCGATCCTCCATCACGACCCTCTCGACGGCCTCCCTGCGGCCCTCCGTGGACCACCGGGCTCGACAGGTCGTCAGGAGTCTCTCACCGCTCCAACGCCCGGGAGATCCAGTGGAGCGGCGGGATCTGCTCGCAGAAGATCTTGAAGATCGTCAGGAGGGGGATGGCGATGAGGAGGCCCCCCACCCCCCAGAGCCACCCCCACAGGAGCAACCAGCCGAAGATCACCACCGGGTTCAGGGAGAAGCGGTTCCCCAGGACGATCGGTGTGATCACCAAGCCTTCGGTGGCGTTGATCATCGCGTACAGGACCGGTGCCAGGAGGGCCTTTCCCGGGTCGCCGAAGGTGCTGATGGAGACGAGGGTGACCACGAAGACGCCCACGAACCCCCCCAGGTAGGGAACGAAGTTCAGGAGACCGGCCATGGCCCCCCACAGCCAGGGGCTCGGGAGCCCGAGGAGCTGAAAGACGAGCCCCAGAACGAGACCGAGACAGGTGTTGATGAACGTGATCGTCAGGAGATACCGGGAGACCTTCCCGCCGATTCCCTCGAAGATCGTTTCCGCCCGTTGACGGTCCCGGAAACGGGGAAACGACTCGATCACCCGGTGGGAGAGGGCCGGACCGAAGACCAGGAGGAGGTACAGGAAGACCATCGTCACCACGACGCCCCCCACCAGCTCTGGCGCCTTGCTGACCAGCATCTCCGCCGGGCTCGGCTTCCGGATCTCCACCTCGGCGGAGCGTCCGTCGTCTCCGGAGGCCATCTTCTGGACCTCTTCGGCAGCCGCACTCACCTCCTCCACCGGACGCCGCAGATCCCGGACTCGTCGCTCCAGGCGTTCGATCGTCCGCGGGGCTCGGCCGATCCACTCCATCGCCGGCTCCTGGAAGCGGTCGAAGGCCAGAGCCAGCCCGGCGAGGCCGATGAGCAGGACGACGAGAGCTCCCACGGCGCTCGGAAGCTTGAGTCGTTCCAGCCACCGTACCGGCGGACGGAGGAGCAGGGAGAGGAGGAGGGCCAGGACGAGGGGGAAGACGAGGGTCTGAGCCGCCTTCAGGGAGGCGACGAGAGCCAGCACGAAGAGCCCCCGGAGAGCGACGGTAGGGGTGGACCAGCGTCCGCTCGCTCGTCTGTCGCCGGACTCCGACGAACGGAGGGGGCGGGGACTCATGCCGCCGGCTCCCTTTTCCCCCGATGCCTGGAACCGCTCTTGCTACTACCAGTCACCACCATGAGGATCGAGAATACCTCCTTTTCTCGATGGGGGCTACGTATCGCCGTCGGATCGGCCGCGATCTACGCCCTGCTGGGAGCGGCACTCTTCGGGTGGTCCGTCCTGTTCGGGAGCGGAACCGGTCGATCGGCGGAGCCGAGCGGCGACGCCGGGACGGCGGAATCTTCCTCGACTCCACCGGCAGCGTTTCCCATCGGGAGCGAGGAGGCCGGCGGCGGGCTGATCGTCCCCTCCAGAGGACGATCCACCCTCCCTCACGGGCTCACCTT
>JAWVZJ010000360.1:0-3226 GCA_033722255.1 Thermoanaerobaculia bacterium
CAGGACCCGGCTCCCCACCCGGGCGATGGGGAGCTCCAGGGGCACGTTGTCGACAGCCAGAACCGTCTCGGGGGACAGGGGAGAGCGGGGGACCGAGGTCACGGTGGAATCTTATCCGGAGGACCGGAACGCCTCCCGGGACGGATCTCGGTCCCGGGCTCTCACCACTTCCACTCGATCCACTTTCGCCGGAGCCAGGCCACGAGGCTCCTTTTCCGTCCGACGCCCTCCCGGCGCCGCGTGCGACGGGAGCGGTCCGCCAGAGAGGAGCCGAGCTCCTCCAGGAGATCTTCGGTGTTCTCCCCCAGGGCCGGGAGCGTCCCTCCCGGCCTCGGCCGTACGCCGTCGAAGCGAGTCGGGAACCGCAGGCGGGGTCCCATCGCCCCCTCCGCCCCGGAAAGGACATCCCGGGCCACGACCTGGGGATGACGCCGGGACTCCCCGGGGTCCAGGAGGGCCTCCACCGGAAGGTCCTCTTCGTCCAGGAGGGCCTCCCACTCCACTCGGGTCCGGGAGCGGATCACCGCCTCCACCTCCCGGTGGGCCCGGCGGGAGGTGTCCAGGTGGAGCTTCTCCAGCTCGGGATGACCGGCGACCCGGCAGAACCTCTTCCAGAAATGGGGCTCCAGACAGGCCACCGCCAGCTGCCGTCCGTCTCCCGCCTCGTAGAGGCGGTAGCAGGGCAGGGATCCAGTGAGCCCGACCGTCCGGGGGCCGGACCCGGCGACCGACGAGGCCCAGCCGGTGAGATTCGAGTGGACCGCCGCATCCAGGAGGGAGACGTCGATCCAGGAGCCCCGGCCAGCTCGCTCCCGCTCCAGGAGAGCGGCGAGGATCGAGGTGACGCTACTCCAAGCGCCCACGATGTCGGCGATCGGGGCCGGCGGCATCTTCTCCGTCATCCCGAGAAGTCCCCCGATCGCCTCGTAGGTCAGGTCGTGACCGGCCCGGGCCGCGTACGGACCGTCCTGTCCCCAGCCCGAGACAGAGGCGATCACCAATCTCGGGTACCTCTCCCGGAGCTCCTCGGGATCCAGGTCGAGACGGGCGAGAGTGCCAGGGCGGAAACTCTCCAGGAGCACCTCGGCCTCCCCGAGAAGGTCGTGCAGCACCTCCCGGGCCCCAGGTTCCTTCAGATTCAGGGCCACGCTCTCGACTCCGGCCAGGAGGATCCCGGCCAAGGCGCTCCCCTCCTCGGTGAAGGGGGGCGCCTCCCGGACCGGATCCCCGGAGCTCGGCTCCTCGACCTTGATCACGCGAGCTCCGAGGTCGGAGAGGAGCCGGGACACCAGGGGCCCCGGCAGGTGTCGGGATAGGTCCACGACCACGACCCCTTCCAGCGGCGTGGACCTCCCGTCGGGACCCTTCGAGTCCTTCGTCATGGGCCGCCTCCCCGGTCTCGGGGACTCCCGGGACCCACGGGCCGAGAGGAGTCCTCGAACACGATCCCCCGGCCCAATTGAGCTCCAGAGCGACTCGACGCACGCTCCCGCTGACGACGGATCGGGGATCGCTCGGGCCTCCCCACAGCCGTGCGGAATCTGGAGGAGGTGCCCTCTGATCGGCGCTCAGGGAGCCGACCCTCGGACGAGCTCGGTCCAGCCGCCTCCGTCCGGAGACGGGGAGCGCGGCCAGCCGGTGGTTCCGGGCGTTCAGCACCCGACGGAAACCATCGACCCTCGGAGCGGTCCCCGGGACCGGTACGCATGCTCGGGACCGGCCCTTTCGCCTACTCCCGCTCCACCACCATGGAGAAGCCGACGCCGCCGGCGGCGCAGACCGTGATCAGGCCCAGATTCAGGTCCCGTCGGGCCAGCTCGAAGAGGAGCTGCATGGTCACTCGGCCCCCGGTGGCCCCGAAGGGATGGCCGATGGCGATGGAGCCGCCGTTCACGTTGAACCTCTCCAGGTCGATCTCTCCCAGAGGCTCGGAGCGGCCGAGCTCCTCCTCGGCGAACGTCTTCGAGGCGAAGGCCTTCATGTTGGAGAGGATCTGGGCCGCGAAGGCCTCGTGCATCTCGATCAGATCCATGTCCTGGAGCTTCAAGCCCGCCAGGTCCAGGGCTCGGGGAGCCGCGAAGGCCGGTCCCTGGAGGAGCTGGGTCGACGGATCCAGGGCGGCGTAGGACCAGGAGCGGATGAAGCCCAGGGCCTCGTAGCCCAGCTCCTCCGCCTTCTCCTCGCTCATCAGGAGCAGTGCCGAGGCACCGTCGGTAATCGGGCTGGAGTTGCCGGCGGTGATCGTCCCGTAGCGGCGGTCGAAGACCGGATCCAGGCTCGAGAGGGCATCCATGGAGGTGTCGGCCCGGACTCCGTTGTCCGTGAGAACCGCCTCGTCGTGCTTCGGGGGTGGGAAGGTGGGAACGATCTGCTGGGCGAACCGCCCCTCCCGGGTCGCCGCCGCCGCCCGCTCGTGGGACAGCAGGGCGATCTCGTCCTGAGCCCGGCGAGAGATGTCGTTCTCCTTGGCCATCTTTTCCGCCGACTCCCCCATGGTCATCCCCGTCGTGTATTCGGCGATGGCCGGCGCCTCCGGGATCAGGTCCTTCGGACGGAGCTTGCTCAGCGCCGAGAGCTTCTGACCCGGGGACTTCGCCTTGTTCAGATCCATCAGACCGTGGGCCGCGTTCTTCGATAGCCGGATCGGCACGTTGGAGAGGCTCTCCGCCCCTCCCACCAGGGCCACCTCCGCCTGGCCGACGAGGATCGCCTCCGCCGCCGAGGTGATGGCCCGGTTCGAGGAGGCGCAGGCGAGGTTCACGGTCGAGGCCGGAATGTGGTCCGGCAGGGAGATCCGGAACACGACCTCCCGGCCGAGGTTGGGGGCGTTCAGGGCCGGGATCACGCAACCGAAGATCGACAGATCGAGATCGTCGCCGGAGATTCCGCTCCGGGTCACGAGCTCGCCGGCACAGGTCCCGGCCAGATCCACCACATCCATCTCCTGAAGCACCGTGCTTCCCTTGGCGAAGGGAGTCCGGCAACCGTCGATGATGGCCACCCGGCCTCCCGGACCGGACAGCTTGCGCTTCGAGACCTTCTTGATGGCCGGTGGGGCGCCGGAGAGCCCGGTCCTCACGGTGTCGGCCCGCTCGGTGATCTCCTCCTCGGCCGAGGCGTCATTCGGGGTCGGAAGGGGCGAGGGATAGGTGTCTTCGGCGTTCTCGGCCATGGCTCCTCCTGTGGGCGGTCTCGATGCGAACGGTCGCGTGGCCGATGCGCTCGA
>JAWVZJ010000361.1:0-3224 GCA_033722255.1 Thermoanaerobaculia bacterium
GGCTCCTCAGACCTCGGGCCCGGGAGTCGGAGTGGCCGCGAGTCTCGGCGTAGATTCTCCTCCGACTGACCGAACATCGAGGACAACGACCCGCTCGACGACGCTCCTCCGAGCGCCTCGAACGCCTTCCCCCTTCATCCCTCATCCCTCATCCCTCATCCCTCATCCCTCGCTCCTCGCCCCTCGTCCCTCTCACTTCCCTGCTCCTCCGGGGCCGGGGCCTCGCCGGAACGAGACGCCGACGGACCGCCGGTCCCCGTGCGAGCTTCCGGCTCGGTGGCCGCGGACCGGGCTCGAGTCTCCTATACTCTCTCCCTCCATGGCCAAGACCTCCTCCCTGACTCCCATGCTCCGGCACTACCTGGAGGTGAAGGCGGAGCACCCCGACGCCGTCCTGTTCTACCGGATGGGGGATTTCTACGAGCTCTTCTTCGAGGACGCCCAGATGGCGGCGCCGATCCTCGAGGTGACGCTCACCGCCCGCCAGAAGGGCACCGAGAGTGAGGCCCCCATGTGTGGCGTCCCCCACCACGCCCTGGAGAGCTACGTGGGGAAGCTCCTCCAGGAGGGGCACAAGGTCGCGATCTGCGACCAGGTGGAGGATCCGAAGGAGTCCAAAGGCCTCGTCAAGAGAGAGGTGACCCGGATCATGACCCCGGGGACCCTCTCCGAGCCGGAGCTCCTGGAGAGCCACGAGGAGAATCTGCTGGCCAGCCTCGCGGTCGAGGACGGGATCCCGGCGGGCGCCTTCCTGGACGTCTCCACGGGACGGTTCTTCGTGCGACGGTGGGAGGACCAGGAGGAGGCGGTGGAGGACCTCCTCCTGCTGCGCCCCCGGGAGGCGATCTTTCCCGAGGAGGAGCTCCCGGACGCCTTTTCCGGCTGGATCGACGAGACCGGGATCTCCCACACCGCCCTGCCGGATGAGCACGCTCCCCGGGGGGACCGGGCGGAGAGGATCCTCCTGCGGCAGCTCGGCATCGGGACCCTGAAGGGGCTGGACCTGGAGGCGGACGAGCCGGCGGTCCGGGCGGCGGCCGGAGCCCTGGAGTACGCCCGGGACACCCAGAAGCACGATCTCGATCACGTCCGGGAGCTGGGGGTCCGGGAGCGCTGGGACGCCCTGGTCCTGGATCCCACCACCCTGTCCAATCTGGAGGTCCTGCGGAATCTCCGGGAAGGGGGCCGCCGAGGGAGCCTCCTGGGGGTGGTGGACCGGACCCGGACCGCCGCCGGGGGACGGATGCTCCGGGAGTGGCTACGGCGTCCCCTCCGGGAGAAAGAGGGCATCGAGGGCCGTCTCGAGGCGGTGGAGGAGCTCCTGATCCGGCCCGCCCTCCGGGACCGGATTCGGCAGCGGCTGGCGGAGATCGGCGACCTGGAGCGCCTGACCTCCCGGGCGGTTCTGGGGTCCCTCAGACCTCGCGAGGCAGCGGCCCTGCGCTCGAGCCTGGAGGAGGTCCCGGCGGTGCTGGCGGAGGTCGCCGACTGCGAGGCGCCGCTCCTGGCCGAGCTCTCGACCACCGACCCTCTGGGGGATCTGGCCGACGATCTCCAGCGGACCCTGGTGGAGGAGCCGGCGGCGACTCTGGAGAAGGGCGGTGTGATCGCCGACGGGGTGGACGAGGAGCTGGATCGGACCCGCTCCGTGGCCAGGGACAGCAAGGAGACCATTCTCTCCATGGAGGCCCGGGAGCGGGAGGCCACCGACATCCAGTCCCTGAAGATCAAGTTCAACAAGGTCTTCGGGTACTTCCTGGAGGTCACCAAGGCCAACACCGACAAAGTGCCGGACCACTACACCCGGAAGCAGACCCTGGTCAACGCCGAGCGCTACGTGACCCCCGAGATCAAGGAGCTGGAGGAGGAGATCCTCTCGGCGGAGGAGCGGCAGGTGGCCCTGGAGGAGTACCACTACGGAGAGCTCCTGGAGCGGATCGGGGAGCGTTCCTCGGAGCTGGGACGGCTGGCGGAGACGCTGGCCACGGTGGACGTGCTGGCCTGCTTCGCCGAGGTGGCTGCCCGGGGCCGGTACTGCCGGCCGACCATCGGCGAGCCGGGGGGACCGATCCGGGTCGAGGAGGGCCGGCACCCGGTGGTGGAGGCCCTGACCTCCGAACCCTTCGTCCCCAACGACGTGGAGCTCGACGGGGACGGAAGCCAGATCGTGGTCCTGACCGGTCCCAACATGGGAGGGAAGAGCACCTATCTCCGCCAGGTGGCCCTGATCGTGCTCCTGGCCCAGGCCGGGAGCTTCGTTCCCGCGACCGCGGCCGAGATCGGGCTGGTGGACCGGATCTTCACCCGGGTCGGGGCCAGCGACGATCTGGCGCGCGGGGAGTCCACCTTCATGGTGGAGATGATCGAGACCTCCCGGATCCTCCACCACGCCACCGAGGAGAGCCTGGTGATCCTGGACGAGGTCGGCCGGGGAACGGCGACCTTCGACGGGTTGTCGCTGGCCTGGGCGATCGTCGAGTACCTCCACGAGCACCAGTGCCCCAAGACCCTCTTCGCCACCCACTACCACGAGCTCACCGAGCTCGCCTCGCTGCTCTCCCGGGTGGTGAACCGGACCCTGACCGTCAAGGAGTGGGAGGAGGAGATCGTCTTCCTCCGCAAAGTGGTTCCCGGCAGCGCCGATCGCTCCTACGGGATCCAGGTCGGCCGCCTGGCCGGCCTTCCCCCGGAGGTGGTGGAGCGGGCCCAGGAGATCCTGGGAAACCTGGAGTCCCAGGAGTACGACCTGAAGGGGCGGCCCCGGCTGGCGAAGGGAAAGGAGCCGGACCCCGACGAGCAGGAGCAGCTCCAGCTCTTCGCCCCGGAGGAGGAGGTGGTGGCCGAGGCGATTCGGAAGGTGGACATCGATCGGCTGACTCCCGTGGCGGCCCTCAACCTGATCGCGAGCCTGAAGGAGCGGCTGGACTGATCGGATGGACTGTTACGATCTCCTCCATGAAGATTCGAATCATCCACTGCACCACCTGAAGGACCACACGGGAGAAGGCGGCGAGGTACGCCGCCGTCATCCGGGATTCGTTCGGAGCTCCGGTCGAGCTCGAGAGGGGTCGGCACGGCCAGCTGGTCCGTAACGCCCTTCCCGAGGCGAACGGCTCCTAGGCCGGATCGTCCGGGGGCTCCGCCGAGCGGGCGCGAGCCGCCTTGTTCCGAGAGTCGCCTTTCCCGATGGATCGAAACGGACATGGATCGAGACGGCATCCACC
>JAWVZJ010000362.1:0-3210 GCA_033722255.1 Thermoanaerobaculia bacterium
CCATCGGACCGGGGGATCCGCCGGATGTCGTGCGACCGGTAAGCCGACTCCTCCTCACGCTTTGGATCTGCATCGCAAGACCCGGGTGCGCGACCGGGCCCCGGTCTTGGGATAGCTTTCCTCTCGTCCGACAGCTCCTCCCGAGATTCGTACAGATCGTCCCCTTGAAAGGACATTTCATGACGAGATGCGTACAGCTCATTTCTAGGAGGGACTCCACGGCTCGTGGGATGATGCTTCCGTGAATCGACCGTCACCGCCTGCGGGTCCTCCGGCATCCAGACCTCTGTACGTCCGGAGGTCGGGCGCCCCGGAGAGCCGGGAGATCCTCCTGTTCGTCCACGGTCTCGGCGAGTCCAGCCTGGGTTTCGAGGATCTCATGGAGTCGGAGACGCTCCGGGAGTGCCGCTGTCTCGCTCCCGACCTTCCGGGTTACGGCAAGTCTCCCTGGCCCGAGGACGCGGCCGGTCTGGAGGACCATGCGGAAGCAGTGGCCCGGTGGCTCCGGGATGCGGCCGACGAGCCGGTGGTCCTGGTGGGCCACTCCATGGGAGGCGTCGTCGGCCTGCTTCTGGCAGAGCGCCATCCGGAGCGGATCCGGGGCTTCCTGAACGTGGAGGGGAACGTCTCCGCCGGAGACTGCAAGTACAGCGGTCCGATCGCGGAGTATTCGGTCAGCGAGTTCCTCGAGAGGGGTCGGAGGGAGATCCTGGATCGGGTTTACCGCCTCGGCATCGAGGACCCGCCCCACCGGGGCTACTACGCCAGCCTCCGTTTCGCCGATCCCCGGACCCTGTACCGGAACAGCCGGGAGCTGGTGGAGCTCTCCCGCGAGGAGGGTCTCGCCGACCGGCTGGCGGTTCTGGCCCCTCCCTGCCGGTATCTCTACGGCCGACCCCGGGGGACGGGGAGCCGCTCCCGGGAGCTTCTCCGGGAGGCCGGGATTGCCACCCTCGCCGTGGACGGAGCCGGCCACTGGCCGTTCCAGGATCGTCCCCGAGAGTTCCTGGTCGCCCTTCGGAGCTTCCTGAACGAGCTCGAGTGAGGCCCGAGCTCCCTGTTGGACCCCGGAGCATCAGCCTCCCCCCGACGGGAGTCTGACGAGAGGATGAACGAAGCCTCGATCCCGGAGGCCACTCTCGAGAGGGCGCGTGGGGACGGTCAGGTCCGGGACTCTCGCCGGAGGCCGATGCGTCGCAGGACGCGATCCGTATCGACCGGGGGATGGATCTGCCGGACCGACGGGAGCTGCAGGTAGAGGATGGCGACAGCCGCGAGGACGCCGAGGGGGATCGACGACAAGCGAACCGCGCGGACGATCTCGCAGGAGAGGAGCACGTACACCGAGAACCGCGCCCGCTCGTGACGCCGGAGCATCAGAATCCCCACGAACGGTGCCGCGGCGAAGTAGACCAGCCCGTCCCAGGGGCGGTGGCTCCCGAAGTTCAGCCACTCTCGACCCAGGCCGAGGGCGGCACCGTGGAGCAGTGGGCTGGCGAGGAGGATTCCGGTAAGGAACCGGAGCCCGGTGGGCCGTACCGGAGAAGCGGGTTCCTGAGCGCCCTGGTCGTCCTCCGGCGATGTCGAGAGTACGGTCTTCATGCCGGAGCCACCCTATCGTCCTCGGGCTCGGGTCGTCTGCCGTCGTCGAACGAACGAGCCGGGCCCGAGATCGCCACTCCGCGGATCCCCGGGACGCCCGGCTCCGTGTTGACCTTTGACACCGACTGGTACAGTGCGGGTTGCGCTCTGCCTTGATGTCAAATGACACGCTCTTGCGATTTTCCGGCTGCGTGGTATATTGAGTTCAACGCGGGTCGGGAAACGGCCCGCGTTTTCTTTTGGTCCCCTCCCCCTGAAGGTCCCCCCTTTTTTCCGGAAGGAACGGGTCCCCAACTCGTCGCTCGGGAGCCTCCCCGACCCTCAGAGGCCCCGGAATGCTCCGGCCACAGAGGGTCGCAACGATCGATGGCGGAATCCGGATCTCCGAGGCCCATCGGACATCGGGCTGAAACTTCCCCGACCCGGCGACGTACTCCTCAGGAAAGCGGGGGAAAGGAGAGGAGCGTCATGGGAAGAGTGGTGGAAAGAGCACTGGCGGGCCTCGTGGTGAGCCTTTTGATCGCGAGCGTCGCCCTGGCGGGCGAGTACGAGGAGAAGCGGGAGGAGATCTTCTCCCGGCTGGAAGCGCTGGAGAAGAACGAGGAGGGGCTGACGGAGCCGGAGCGGCTCGAGGCCTTCATCGATCTCTACTTCGAGTACTTCCTGAACGAGAGCCCCGAGATGGCCACCTACATCGGTATGCCGGTGGGCCAGGATCGCTGGAGCGACAACTCCCTGGAGGCCGAGGAGCGGAGGGAGCGGGACATGCTCCGGGGTCTGGAGCTCTTCGAAGGGATGGATCGCTCCGCCCTGGAAGGGGAGGATCGCCTCAACTACGACCTGATCCTCGACGAGCTCCAGTCCGGGAAGGAGGGGATGGACTTTCCCGGGGAGTACCTGGCCATCAACCAGATGGGCGGGGTGCATTCGAACGTGGCCCGGATGATCGCGGCCATGCCGGCCCGGACCCCCGGTCACTACGAGAACATCGTGGCCCGTCTGGAGAAGGTGCCCCCTCTGGTGGACAACACTATCGGCCGCCTCGAGAAGGGGCTGGAGAAGGGGGTGACGCCCCCGCACGTCACGCTCCGGGATCTCCCCCAGCAGGTCCGGAACCTGGTGGTCGACGATCCGATGGAGTCGTCCCTGCTGGCGCCGTTCCAGGAGTTTCCCGAGGCGGTGCCGGACGCCGATCGAAAACGCCTGACCGAGGCCGCGGTCGCCGCCTACCGAGACGGGATCGCCCCGGCCTTCTCGAGGCTGGCCGATTACCTCGAGACGACCTACGTCCCCGGGGCCCGGGAGTCGATCTCCATGAGCACCCTGCCCGACGGAGAGGAGTGGTACGCCTTCCGGGTACGGGAGATGACGACCACCGAGATGACGCCCCGGGAGATTCACGAGCTCGGTCTCTCCGAGGTGCAGAGGATCCGGGAGGAGATGGACCGGTTGATCGAGGAGGCCGGCTTCGAGGGGACCTTCGAGGAGTTCACCGAGCTCCTCCGGACCGACGAGCAGTTCTACTTCGACACCGGCGACGAGCTCCTGATGGCCTACCGGGACATCGCCAAGCGGGCGGACGCCGAGCTCCCGAAGCTCTTCGGGACC
>JAWVZJ010000363.1:0-3201 GCA_033722255.1 Thermoanaerobaculia bacterium
CACAGTTTGGAGAGGTACTACACGGTCCGGAACGCGGCGAACCTGGACGGCTTGACGGGTATCCTGAACAAGCGGGCCATCTCCCACCGGCTGTCCGAGGAGATCTTCGAGGCCGAGTCCGAGGGCAAGCCCCTATCCGTCTTCCTGTTCGACATCGACAACTTCAAGCACTACAACGACAGCCACGGTCATGTGGCCGGAGACGAGCTGCTCCGGGAGCTCGCGGCTCTGGTCCGGGCGAACACCCGCCGCGAGCACCTCTTCGGGCGGTTCGGGGGCGAGGAGTTCCTGATCGTGTTCCAGGGCTCGGAGTCCCGATCCGCCCTGATCGCGGCGGAGAACATCCGTCGCCGGATCAACGAACATCCCTTCGAGCACGCCGAGGAGCAACCGTTGGGTCGCGTCTCCGTCAGCGGGGGTGTCGCGACCTTCCCCACCCACGGGACTTCCAGCACCGTGCTTCTGAGAAAGGCCGACGCCGCCCTCTACGAGGCCAAGGAGTCGGGGCGGGACCAGGTCTTCCTGGCGGGCTGATCGGCCGGAGAGATCGTCTCCGGCCCGGCCTCCCGAGCGAGGTAAGCTCCGACCATGTCGGTAGAGTCGGTAGAGACAGAAGACCGTCCGGTCCGGGGGGTCCGGAACCCGGAGATCGTGGACCTGATCACGGAGGATTCTCGCCGGAACCAGGTGGTCCTGGTCCTGATCGAGGATCGGGGATGGGACCTGGGGCGGGAGCAGCTCGAACAGCTCAACGACAAGCTGGGGAACTATTTCGTCTACGTCCTGGACGGACACCTGGAGGAGCAATACCCCCAGTACGCGGGGATGCCGGTGCGGATCCAGCTCGATACCACGGAAGAACCGGCCCCCGAGGCCCGGGCCATGCTCCGGGAGGCGACCCGGGTGGGCGCGCAGCACGGGCTCGCGGTGGTGGTCCGGGTCCTGGACGCCGAGGACATTCCCAGGGCCCCCTGGGAGGAGGAGCCGGAGGATTGAGGCTAGAACTCGATCTGGCGGGAGAGGTGGCCCGGGGGGCCGCTGCGGGACCAGAAGACCAGGGACCAAGAGAGCAGCGAAGAGACTGCCAGGACGTTCACCTGGTCGGCGACGATCCTCTCGTGCTCGAGTGGCGACCGGCCGAGCGATGGGCAGCCGGACGGATCTCCGGTCAGTGACTGGCGCTCTGGATCACTTGCCGGAGATGGATGCGATCTTCGGGATCGAGGCGAATGAACTCGACCCCGATCTCGAGGCCGGTCCCCCGGGGGCGTTCGTAGACGACCCGGCCGTCGGCGCACATCGTCCGGCCGGCGACGGAGAGGGAGACCTTGGCCAGGGAGCGGAACCCGAGGGGTTCCTCGCTCTCGAAGCAGCAACCGCCGGTTCCGATGGTCCGGGTTCGGCTGAACACCTCCAGAGGCTCCTCCCCGAGGCGCTCCACGAAACAGGGGTGGGTGGACTCGATCCGGGGATGACGTCGGGTGCGGGGGAACGAGGACATCGGTGAGCCGATGATACCAGCATCCGGGAAAAGACCAGGAGCCTTCACTTCCGTTCCGGCCTGGCGTTCCGGGGATCCTCGGGCCAGGAATGCTTCGGGTAGCGTCCGGCGAGCTCCTTGCGAACCTCGGGGTAGGTCCGATCCCAGAAGCCCGGGAGATCGTCGGTGATCTGCTGCGGACGCATGTTGGGCGCCAGGAGATGGAGGAGGACCGGGATCCGGCCGCCGGCCACCCGGGGAGTCTCGGTCAGGCCGAACAGCTCCTGGATCCGCACCGGTAGCACCGGGGGCTCGCCCTCTGTCCAGAGGAGGCGCACCCTGCTCCCGGTGGGAACCTCGATCCTCTCGGGAGCCTCTTGGTCCAGTGCTTTCCGCTGCTCGAAGGTGAGAGTCCCGGAGAGGATCTCCACCAGGGGGGCCTGCCGCAGCTCCCGGAAGCTCCGCTTTCCCCGGGCCAGGGCCGGCAGCAGCTCCCGGAGCTCGTCCTTGCCGAAGCGGGGAAGCTCCAGGCCGGGGCGCCAGTCGGAGAGGTTCCGGATCCGGGCCAGGAATCTCCGGACCTCGTCCCGTTCGAGCCCCAGGGCGGTCTCCAGATTCTCCTCGGCGGCCCCGATCAACACCTCGGCCGCTCTCTCCGGATCCTCGATCGGGACCTCCCGTTCCTCGAGCACCAGGTCTCCGAATCGGAGCCGCTTCCGGCCCACGACCCGCTCTCGCTCCGCATCCCACTCGGTCTCCGCGGTTTCCTCGAGAGAATGGGCGGGTAACCACTCCCTCTCCAGGGAGGTGGCGAGTCGGATCCAGGCCTCCGATCCCTCGCCCCTCCGGCCCGCGGCCAGATCCAGGGCCAGAAGCAGCTCTCCCCGGCGGACGGCGGAACCGCGACCGATCCGTGCACCCCGGTTCCCGGCCAGGACGACCCGTTCGGAGTGGGGCTCGCGACGTCGCCCCAGACGTTCCGGGTAGGCCGCGAGGAGGCTCCGGGTCAGGGCTTCCTCCATTCCCAGATCGGGTTCCGGAGCCGGGTCGAGCTCGCTCTCCAGGATCCGGCGGAGCTGCCGCGAAGCCCGGAGCACCTGTCGGGCCGGGCCCCGGCGGAGACGACCGTAGGGGGTCTCCGGTGCGTGACCGCTGTCCCGAAACCGCTCCAGGGCCTCCAGTCGAGGCCAGAGATCCGAGCGGGCCGGGGCCGGGGATCGGTCCCGACGGCGGGGGAAGGGATCTCGCTCCGCCAGGAGGGCGCCCAATCGGGCCACTTCCCGGGGATGGCCGTGGGAGTGGCCCTCCACCAGGAGCCGGGCGATGCGGGGAGGAGCCGGGAAACGGGCCAGGGTCTTCCCCAGGGTCGTCACCCCCTGATTCCCGACCGCGCCCAGGAGCTCCAACAGACGGAGGGAGTCCTCCAGAGTCCGGGGGTTCGGCTCTTCGAACCAGGGGAAAGCCTCCAGGTCCGGCTCTCCCCACGCCAGGAGCTGGAGGACGGCACCGGTGAGGTCCACCCGGCGGATCTCCGGCGTCTGCCGCTCCGGTCGCCCCCGGTGATCGTGCTCGCTCCAGAGCCGGACGCAGAGCCCGGGGCTCTCCCGGCCGGCCCGTCCGGCCCGCTGAGCGGCGGAGGCGCGGCTGATCGGGCTCAACTCCAGGCGGTCGAGACCGGCCCCCGGGTCGTAGCGGAGGATCTTGGCCAGGCCGCTGTCGAC
>JAWVZJ010000364.1:0-3200 GCA_033722255.1 Thermoanaerobaculia bacterium
CGGTCGTCGGCGTCGTGGAGCATCGTCCAGAGGGCCAGACTCGGATCGAGGTCGGTGGTGAGTGTCCGGAACCGATCCACGAAGTCGAGCTGCTCCTGCTCTCCCCCGAGCCAGGGACGGTAGAAGTCGGCCAGCTCCTGCATCCGCTGGTCGGTGCAGGCTCCGTCGGGGACGATGGTCGGCCCACAGACCGGGTCCGCCTCGGGCTCGGACATGGCACAGAGGAGACAGGCCTGGGTCGGGCTCAGCTCCTCGGCCGACGGCCATCCGGACTCGGCGAAGAGGAGATGGACGTCCTGGTGCTCCGGATCCAGATCGTCGTAGATCCGGGAGTAGTAGTCGGAGGGCAGATCGGCGGGGGCGCCGAAGTCCCGGTTGAAGTAGGGATAGGTCGTGAAACCCACGTGGGTGAGGACCTCGGCCGGGAACCGGTTCAACACCTCCCCCATCGGAGGGTAGGTCCTGCCGTCGATGCTGTTGATCTCCTCGAAGGGCACGCAGAGCTCACAGCCCGGCTCGCCGTTGTGGTCGGTGAACCCCCGGAGGTCCCCCGCCATCTGCTCGAACTGGAATCCCGGAAAGACGAGGGTCTCGGGAGAGACCTCGGCCACCGCGGCCACGATCTCCGGGAAGATCTCGGTGGCGAACCGCTCGAACTCGGCGGGGTAATTCCGGGCGAAGTTGTTGATCTCGACGCCGACGCTGAGGTAGGGGGGATGATGGCGCGCGGCCAGGGCCAGGACGCCCTCGAGGTAGAGATCCCAGCCGTCCCGGTCGTTCCAGTCCTCCCAGGTCTCGGCATCCTCCCACTCCGGGTCGGACCGGGGCAGACCGGTGTCCGGCTCCGTGAACTGGACTCCGCCGACGATCCGCTCGGAGAGGGCCGGGTAGTCGGCGATGTACTGCTCCACCCAGGGAAAGAGCTCGCCGCCGTTGCTCCGGAGCTGCCACCACTGTCCGTTGACGGCCCAGATCCCGAGCTTCCGCCGGTCCAGCTCGGCGTAGAACTCCCGGAGGACCTCTTCGGCGAGCCAGCGGAACTCCAGGGACGCGAAGTATCGGGGCGAGAACCCGAAACCGGCCAGGGGCTCCTCGCTCAGGGCGGTCACGTCTCCGCGGCTGGCGAAGTTCTCGCTCGGGTTGTCGTAGACGGCTCGTCGGCCGGTCCGGGTGTCGGTGACCGTGAGCCGGAACTCGACGTCGGTGAGGGAGCCGTAGTAGACCCAGTAGTGGCCGGTGATCGACCGGCCGTCCAGGACCTTCACCACCAGCTCCACGTTCGCCTCGTCGAAGAACCAGAAAGCGCCGGTATCCGCGGTCAGGGGAACGGGATGTCCCACGCCGGTCCGTCCCTCGAAGTCCGCCCATTCCACCCGGAGCCGGAAGCGCCCGTCCCGGAGCTCGAGGACCTCGTTTCCACTGGCAACCGTGGAGCGGTGACTGGGCCTGGCCCCCCTGATGGGGCTGCCGGTGACGGAAGAGGTGGAGGACGAGGAGGAGCTCGTCTCACCCACGGGCTCCGCCGGGAGGGCCGTGACGTCGCCCCGGCTCCCGAAGGAGTCCAGGGGGTTGTGATAGTCGGCCTGGTTCCCGGTCTCGGTGTCGGTGACGGTGAGATCGAAGGCGACGTTGGACAGCGACCCGTAGAAGACCCAGAAGTGATCGTTCAGGACCCGGCCGTCCAGGACCTTCACCACGACCTCGACGTTGTCCTCGTGGAAGAACCAGAAGGATCCGGAGTCCGAGGTCAGGGACCGGGCCTTTCCGAGACCGGTGGCGCCCTCGAAGTCCTCCCAGGAGAGCTCGACTCGGAACCGGCCGTCCTGGAGGCAGAGCGTGGTGCCGGAAGGCTCACAGCTCTCCTGGGCCGCGAGGGGGGTGGATCCCGAGAGGAGCAGGGCCAGAGCTGCCAGGACAAGTCGGGGAGTATTCATGGCCCCGACACTAGCAGCAGTCGCATATGCCCGTGGCGTTGCTGTGGGCATTCCTGAGGATGGGAACGGACAGTTGACCGCTCGATGGCCTCGGGCCGGCCCTCCGGGATCTTGCTGCTAATGCTCGATGCGGAAGCCGGGTCCGAGGGAGTGGTCTTCGATCTCCTGGGAACGGACGGACTCGACCCGGGCCGAGCGAGGCCCTTCCCGGAGACTGTCCTCGAGGCGGGAAAGCTGGCCTTCGGTGCCGGAGGCCCGGACCTCCACCGAGCCGTCCCGGAGGTTCTTCACCCAGCCGTCGACCCCGATCCGGTCGGCGGTCTGGCGGGTGAACCAGCGGAATCCCACCCCCTGGACCCGTCCCGTGATGGAGTACTTCCTGGCGATCTCTTCGTCAGCCATGGGTGGTGGCGGTGTCGGTGCTCGATTCGGCCGTCGCATCCCGGGAGGCCCGGCCCGCCCCTCTCTTGACGAGCCAGAATCCCAGGAGCAGGAGGATAACAAAGGCCACGGTCAGCCAGTCGAGGTACTCCTCCAGGAAGATCTTGGCCCGGTCGCCGAAGAAGTAGATGGCTCCGGCCACGGCGAAGAAGCGGAGGCTCCGGGACACCGCCGACGCCAGCAGGAAGATCCGGAAGTCGATGGCGCAGGCGCCGCCGGAGACGGTGAACAGCTTGTAGGGGAGGGGGGTGAGCCCCGCGATCCCGATGGCCCAGGCGTTGAACCGGTCGTAGTACCGCTCCACGGCCCGGATCCTCTCCTCGGCGAAGAGCTTGTAGAGGATGGGACGGCCGCCGAAGTATCCGAGGGCGTATCCTCCGATCCCGCCCAGGACCGAAGCCACGGAGCAGACGAGGGCGAACCACCAGGAGCGGGAGGGATCCCCCAGACAGAGGGCGATCAACAGCACGTCCGGAGGGATCGGAAAGACGCTGCTCTCCAGGAAGGAGATCCCGAAGAGGGCCCAGGTTCCGTAGGCGGTGGCGGCGAACCCCTCCACCCAGTGGAGCATCGAGCGGAGGAGGTCTCCGAAGCGGTGCCAGAGCTCGGTCAACGGGATCCCTCCTCGGTCCAGCCGTGGCGGCCCACGAGCGGCACGAAGGCCACGGCCTCGCCCTCCGTGCGCCGGATGTTCCCCTTCGGGGTCTTCTCGTAGACGACGAGCCTCTGCTCCGCCCGGTCTCCTTCGGGGATCACCATCCGCCCTCGCGGAGCCAACTGATCCAGGAGGGGCTGCGGGGGACCGGGCGCCCCGGCGGTCACCAG
>JAWVZJ010000365.1:0-3196 GCA_033722255.1 Thermoanaerobaculia bacterium
AGGTCCGCGCCTGTGCACGTCTTCGCGCCGTCGGGGCACCCGCGCCGACGGCGTGGGTCGATGCCCTCTGACGGTCTGTGAAGAGCGCTTGAGTGCCATCCCGTGCGAAATTCTCATCGCACGGGATCGGCGAATACCTGGAGCCAACCCGCCTCCCGGACCCGGAGCTCGGACCCTACGGCCCTGCACGGTAGAGCGCTCCTTCGGTTCAAGAACCACGATAGTGAGGTCCCTGAGGACGGCCGTTGCCAGGGGGCTGAGCACGGGACTTCCGACCGGGTACCCCCAACCTCACGCGGGAGTGTCCCGCGCGCATCGCAGGCGCCGGCCAAAGGACTCCCTTCCCACTCTGCCGGCGCCGGTCCCTGGAACGACCCACGTCCTGACGGACGCGGGTACTCCGCGCCCTCAGGGACCGACCCGGTCTTGGACATGGTCGTACCGTTCAGCTGCTACCAGGAGCCATCTTCAGAGTAGCCACACATGCCCGTTGAAATCTCTCGCGCATTCATGAGGATGAGAATGGGAAGCCGACCGCTCGATGGTTTGGGGCCAGCCCTCCGAAGAGCCGTGGCTACAGCCGGGCGGCGAGTTTCTCCAGCATGTCCTCCACCATTTCCGGGAGGCCGTAGGTGGGCTCCCATCCCCACTCTTCCCGGGCCGCGCCGTCGTCCAGGCTGTCGGGCCAGGAGTCCGCGATGGCCTGGCGGACGGGATCGACCTCGTAGTCGATCTCGAAGTCTGGTCGGTGCTTGCGAATCTCCGTTGCCAACTCCTCCGGAGTGAAGCTCATGGCCGTGACGTTGAAGGCGTTCCGATGGACGAGCTCTTCGGGATCGGCCTCCATGACCTCGATGGCCGCCGTCAGGGCATCGGGCATGTACATCATGTCCAGGCGGCTGTCGGGTTCCAGGAAACAGGTGTAGCGCCCGTGACGAAGGGCCGCGTAGAAGATGTCCACGGCGTAGTCCGTGGTTCCTCCTCCGGGGGGCGCAACATACGAGATGAGCCCCGGATACCGGACTCCCCGGGTATCGACCCGGAACCGGGAGTGGTAGTAGTCGCAGAGGAGCTCGCCGGCGACCTTGGTAACCCCGTACATCGTCGTCGGTCGCTGGATCGTGTCCTGGGGTGTCCGCTCCTTCGGGGTCGTGGGACCGAAGGCTCCGATGGAGCTCGGGAAGAACACGGAGCAGTGGTTCTCACGGGCGACCTCCAGGATGCGGTACAGGCCGCCCATGTTCACGTTCCAGGCCACGTGGGGCTTCTCCTCGGCCGTCGCCGACAGGAGGGAGGCGAGATGGTAGACGCGGTCGATCTCGAACCGGGAGACCGCTTCCTGGATCTGCCTCCGCTGGGTGCAGTCCACGATCCGGAAGGGCTGCCAGGGCTCCAGGTCCCGGACGGCCGCGATCCGGATGTCGGAGGCGACCACGTTCTCCCGGCCGTAGCGCTCCCGAAGGGCCGGCACCAGCTCGGACCCGATCTGTCCCAGGGCGCCGGTGACCAGGATTCGACTCACCGGGAAGCTCCGGCCTTCCGGATCCGGGGACGGGACGGTGAGGGGTGCCTCGGCACGACGATCGACATGCTATCCCTCCCCGGGTCGAACGAACAAGGGAGAGATCCCTTCGACCCTGAAAGGTTCCACGAGATGATCCCTCCGTTCCTGGATCTCGGAGCGCTGGACAGCGTTCCCGTGATCCGCCAGCGGGCCCGGGTGCATGAAACCACCGGAGAGGGGGCGCTCAGAGGAGATCCTGGGGATCGACGTCCACGACGAGGTCCGTCGGTGGGTTCGTCGGGACGACGGTCCGCACCATCTCCCGAAGGGTCTTTCCCGACGGCCCTCGCAGGAGGAGTTGGAACCGCCACCGATCCCGGAGGCGTTCCAGGGGGGCGGGAGCCGGTCCCAGGATCCGGACCTTCCCCGCGAGTGGGTGCCGGGAAAGCTCGTTTCCCAGCTCCCGGGCGAAGGAGCTCGCCTTCTCGCGATCCTCGTCCCGGACCAGGAGATTGATCATCCGGGTATAGGGGGGATAGTGAAAGGTCCGGCGGAACCGCATCTCTTCCCGGGTGAACTTCTCGTCCTCGTGCCGCAGGGCGGCCTGAATCGCGTAGTGGTCGGGATGGTAGGTTTGGATCACCACCCGTCCCGGGCGGTCTCCGCGACCCGTCCGGCCCGCGAGCTGGGTCAGCAGGGTGTAGGTGCGCTCCACCGCCCGGAAGTCCGGGAACCCGAGGTAGGAATCAGCGGCCAGGACCCCGGCCAGGCCCACCCGAGGGAAATGGTGCCCCTTGGAGACCATCTGGGTTCCGATCAGGACCTGGATCTCTCCGGAGCCGAATCGACCGAGGACCGCCTTCGTTCCTCCGGGCCGGCGGACGACATCCCGATCCAGCACCCCCACCGACAGGTCCGGGAACTCCCGGCGGAAGCGCTCCTCCACCCGTTCCGTGCCGGCGCCGATCGGCTCCAGGGCCTCCTCCTCGCAGGATTGACAAACCGGGGGAACCGGCCGTTCGGAACCGCAGTAGTGGCAGATCAGGCGCTGTCTGCCTCGGTGGAGAGTCCGGGGAAGCCCGCAGGCGTCGCACCGGTGCTCCTCCCCGCAGGCTCTGCAGAGGAGAATTGGCGCATACCCTCTCCGGTTCCTCAGGAGGATGACTTGCTCGTCCCCCTCCACGGCCCGCTCCACCTCCTCCTTGAGCCGGGGAGAGAAGGTGACCTCTCCGGGTCGTCGAGGCTCGTCGAGCTCCCGGAGGTCCACCAGGATTCCCGACGGCAGGGCGCCGTGGCCCGTCCGTCGGGTGAGGGTGAGTCCCTCGAGCTTTCCCCGGGCCACGTTGTGTCGGCTCTCCATGCTCGGTGTGGCCGAGACCAGGACCGCCACCGCGCCCGATCGGGCTGCCCGGACCAAAGCCAGATCCCGGCCGTGGTACCTGGGGGTCGAGTCCTGCTTGTAGGAAGAGTCCTGTTCCTCGTCCACCACGATCAATCCCACGTCCCGGACCGGAGCGAAGAGAGCCGACCGGGCGCCCAGGGCGACCCGGGCTTCCCCGCTCCGGATCCTCCCCCATTCCTGTCGCCTCTCGGCCCGGCTCAGGCTCGAATGGAGAACCGCCAGGCGGGGTCCGAAGCGGGCTCTCGCCGCCCTGGCCAGGGCCGGGACGAGGGCGATCTCGGGGACCAGGA
>JAWVZJ010000366.1:0-3188 GCA_033722255.1 Thermoanaerobaculia bacterium
AACGGGGGCGTGCTGGTCTACGGTCTCCCCTGGGTACGGCGTGTTCCGCTGGCCCTGGCCCGCTGGATGGGGGATCTGGGCTACCGTAATCGCCCGCTGGCCCTCTCCTACATCTTCCTGTTCTTCTTCGGGATTCCCCTCCTCCTCCTGCTTCTGACGGGAACCCTCGACACGACGGCCCCCTCTGCGACCGACGGGCGCTCCCGGAGCTCCCTTCGGATCGACCATTCAACCCGAGCCCCCGATCCACGGGAGGTGACCCATGTTCGATGATCTCCTGGGCCAGAAGCCCTCGCCCCTGGTGACCGCCGCCTACGACGACGTCGCCCAGATGCTCCGTCGCTCGGCGAAGATGTTCGATCTCGCCTGCAGAACCCTCCTCGAAAACGAGCCGCTGGAGGTGGACCTGAACACCCTCGACGACCAGGTCGACGCTGGAGAACGGATGGTCCGTCGGGCCATTCTCGAGCACCTCGCTTTCAATCCCAAGGTCGATCTGGTGCCGAGCCTGATCCTGGCCAGCATGGTCCAGGACGCGGAGCGGATCGGCGACTTCGCCCGGGCCCTGGCGGAGCTGGTACCTCTGGCCGGCAGACCGAGGTCCGGACAGTTCGCGGAGCGACTCCGGGCCGTGGCCGAGGAGATCCGTCCACTCTTCGACCTCTGCATGGAGGCGTTCCTGGACGACGACGAGGAGAAGGGCCGGCAGGTGATGGACGGTCATCGCCGCAATCGGGTCACCCTGGGCGATCTCACCGAGGATCTCGCCGCCAGCGACGAGGAGACCGACATGGCGGTCGTCTACGCCCTGTCCTCGAGGATCCTGCTGAGGATCAGCGCCCACCTGTACAACATCGCCTCCTCGGTGGTGCAGCCTTACGACAAGATTCGCCACGGAGACGAGGAGTAAACGACGCGACGGCCGAAGGCGTGGACGGATCTCCGGAGTCCCGCTTCAACCATCCCGGGGAAGCCGGACCGTGAATCGGGATCCCTCACCGACCGCGCTTTCTACGTCGACACGTCCACCGTGGCTCTGGGCCACGTGCTTGACGATGGCCAACCCGAGCCCGCTCCCACCCTCCTCCCTGCCCCTTCCTTTCTCCACCCGGTAGAAACGCTCGAAGATCCGGGGGAGATCGGACGGAGGGATTCCCGGACCGTCGTCTTCCACCTCCAGGACGACCGCGTCGGGCTCTCGCCGGACCTCCAGCCGTACCCGTCCTCCCTCCCGGTTGTACTTGATCCCGTTGGTCAGGAGATTCAGGAGCAGTCGCTCCAGGGCTCGTTCGTCCCCCTCGATCAGTGCGCCTTCGCCCACCTCCGGCTCCAGCCGTACGTCCTTGCGCTCGGCCAGAGTCTGAAGCTGCGCCACCGAGCGTCGAGCCACCTCTCCCAGGTCCACCGGCTCCCGGGCACCGGGCAGGTCGGGATTTTCGAGGCGGGCCAGCGTCAGCAGGTCCTTCAGGAGATCCTCGAGCCGATAGCACTGCTCGACGATCCGGTGGGAGAAGCGCTCCAGGAGCTCCGGATCCCGCCCCCTGCTGTCCTCGAGAGTCTCCGCCGCACCCCGAATCACCGCCAGAGGCGTCTTCAGCTCGTGGGAGAGGTTGGCCACGAAATCCCGCCGCATCGCCTCCACCCTGGAGGCCTCGGTGGCATCCCGGACCACCATCAGCACCCCTTCCCGGTCCGTCACCGGACGGGCTCCGATCTCGAGCACCTTCTCCCGCCAGTCCAGCTCCAATGTCCTCTTGCGACCGTCACGGGCCGACGCGATGAGGCGGTCGATCTCGGCGTCCCGCAGGAGATCCAGAAGATCCCGGGTCGCCGTCTCCTCCGGCAGACCGAAGAGCCGTCGGAGGGACCGGTTCGAGAACACCGGAGCCCCCTCCCGGTCCGTGACCAGAATCCCCTCTCCCATGGCGTCCAAGATCTCCCGAAGCTGTCTCCGCTCCCTCTCCTTGGCCGCGATCTGCTCGTCCACCCGGTCCGCGAGTCGGTTGAGACTCCTGGCCAGGACGGCCAGCTCGGGTACCTCCGGTTCCTCGAGTCTCCGGCCCGCCTCGTGACCCGCGAGCCGCTCCGCGCCCTCGACCACCCGGCCGAACGGATAGAGGAGCCGGTGCCGAAACCAGAAGGCGGCACCCACGGCCGCGATCCCCGCTCCTCCGAGGGTGAGGGCCAGGATCCAGCCCAGCTCTCGGCGAAGCTCGTCCACCTGCGTCAGCGGTCGGGCCAGGCGGACCACCGTGGACCGCCCCCGGGCATCGAAGACCTGGCGAGCCACGTAGAGATAGGTCACTCCCGTGGTGGCGCTGGTCCGCACCGAGGCACCGGTGCCCGTGGTCAGGGCCTCTCGGATCTCCGGCCGCTTCCCGTGATTCTCCATCCCCCGGACCTCCGGCCAGGGGATGGAGCTGTCCGCCTCCACGGTGCCGTCCGGCCCCACGATCGTGATCCGGTCCCCCGTCGGATCCGTCAGGTCGCGGATCCACCGCTGCATCTCCCGGCTTTCCTGATCGAGGCGGTCCGAGACCTGGGGAACCAGGAGATCCAGAGAGGCGATCATGCCCTCCTCCGCTGCCTGCCGCAGAAGCCGGGGGACCAGAAACCCGACCAGCCCGACGGCCACGGCAGCCGCCACCACTCCCGGGACCAGGAGAACGAGCTGGAACCGAGGGCTGACCTGTCGCAGCTCCCGTCTCGGTCTCTTCCTTCCGTGATCCCGAGAGGCCATTCGCGATCTCAAGAGGGAGCCGGAGCCCGACGTCGAGACGGAATCTCGTCCGAGGGAGCCGGTCCGGGTCGCCCGGGAATCCAACGCCGAAGCTCCGCCCGGACCCAGAGCTTGAGGCCTGCCCACAACATGGGCCAGGCTCCCGTCAGGCCGAGCCCGGCTGCCGGCTCGAGGATCCTCAGCCCGTGGTTCCGGGTCCCGTACGTCCCTCGGTGTCGGCGAGCGCGGGCCAGGCGGAGGAGACGCCGGCTGTAGAAGCGCATGAACCGGTACGCCCACCGGGTGGCCGCGATCCCCTTTCCGTAGACGGGAACCGCGAGCTCGTCCACGGACTCGTAGACGGGGCTGACGATCCCGAGATAGTAGAGAGCCGTGTCCATGAGGAACGCGGCCCCGGTGAGCTCCGCGTCTCCCATCAGTTCGTACTTGTCCAGATAAATAGCGGAAA
>JAWVZJ010000367.1:0-3178 GCA_033722255.1 Thermoanaerobaculia bacterium
ACGAAGGCGATGATGTTGGTGAGGATGGCGAAGGTCACCGGGCGGGCCATCTCCCGAGCCCCACGGATGGCGGCGGACATGGGGTCCAGACCCCGCTGCCGGAACTCGTAGGTGTTCTCCCCCACCACGATGGCGTCGTCCACCACGATCCCCAGGACCACCAGAAACCCGAACATGGAGATCATGTTGATGCTCACCCCGACGGCGGGCAGGAAGACCAGGGCCCCGACGAAGGAGATGGTCATCCCCATCATCACCCAGAAGGCGAGACGGAGCTCGAGGAAGAGAGCCAGGATGCAGAGCACGATGGCGATGGCCAGGACGCCGTTCTCGATCAGGAGGGAAAGGCGGTCCCGGTAGTCCCGGGCGGCACTGCTGTCGATCCGGATCTCCACCCCCTCCGGGAGGGTGCCCTCCACCTCTTCGAGGATGTTCTCGACTGCGGCGGAGATCTCGAGGGGAGACTGCTTCCCGATCCGGTAGACCTGAACCTCCACCGAGGGCTTGCGGTTGAACCGGGAGTGGAAGCCGGCCTCCTCGAAACCGTCCGTGATGTCGGCCAGCTCGGCCAGGGTCAGGGTGGATCCTGCCTCGGAGGTCAGGATCTCGATCCGCCCGAATTCCTCCGCCCACTGCTTCCGCTCCTGCATCCGGAGCAGGATCTCCCCCCCGTGGGTCTCTACCGCCCCCGCCGGGATGTCCTGGCTGGACCGGGCGATGATCTCCGCCACCTCTCCCAGGGTGAGCCCGTACTGCCGGAGCCGATGGAGGGGGATCTCCACGTGGGTCACGTAGTCGGGGACGTTGCCGATGTCGACCTGGGTGATCGCCTCGTGGCTGAGCAGCCGGTCCCGGAGCCGTTCGGCGAGCTGGCGGAGGGTCCAGATGTCCACGTCGCCGTAGAGCCCGAGCTCCATGACCTCCTGCTCCTGGGCCTCGAGCTGGACCTCCGGCTCCTCGATGTCGTCGGGGAACGTCCGGATCCGGTTCACGGCCTGGTCGATCTCCTGGAAGGCCTTCATTCGGTCGGTTCCGGCGACGAGCTCGATGGACACACTGCCGGACCCTTCCCGGGCGGTGGAGGTGATCTCCTTGATCCCCTGGACGCCCCGGATCGCCTCCTCCACCGGCAGGAGGATGCCGTCCTCGACCTCCGCCGGGGCCGCGCCCGGATAGACGACGCTGACGTCCACGATGTCCAGGGCGAACTGGGGAAAGACCTCCTTCTGGATGTTGAAGGCCGTCCAGACTCCGGCCCCGAGGAGGATGACCATCAACAGATTGGCCGCGATCGAGTTCTCGGCCATCCAGGCGATGACTCCGGTCCGGCCGCCGTCGTCGGCTCCGGATCGGCTCTTCGGAGCGGACACTCAGCTCCCCCCGTTCCCGGACGACTCGGTTCCCGTCTCCGACTCCGGGGGCTCCCCGTGACCACCCTCTTCGGTGGAGCCCTCGACGCCCTCCAGGCGCAGTCGGGCCCCCTCGGTCACGGTCGACAGATTGGTGGAGACCACCTTCTCGCCTGCCCGCACTCCGCCGGCGATGTAGGCGTAGTCCGCATCCTGGAGCACGATCTCCACCGCCCGGATCGAGAGTCTCCCCTCCTCCATCACCCAGACGGTGTCGTCCTGCCGGACGTAGTCCCGGTCGAGGCGCACCACGTCGGCCAGGGGCTCCCCTTCGATCCGGGCCTCCACATAGGAGCCGATGATCAAGGGAGGCGTTTCTCCGGGGTCACCGCTCTCACCGGCCGCCCCTCTCCGGGCCAGAGGGTCCTCCACCGCCACCAACACCCGGGCCATCCGGGTCGTCCCTTCCAGGTCCCCCAAGAGCTCGTCCACGCGGCCCTCCCGGTGGACGTCCTCCGGCCAGGCGGTGCGATTCCGGATCCGGACCCGGGACCCGGTCTCGCTGGAGCCGTCGGGGATCGAGAGGAACCGGAGCTTGGAGAGGGGAACCGCCGCCACCACCCAGTAGGTGTCGATCCCCACCAGTCGTCCGAGCTCGTCTCCGGGGGCGACCTGAGACCCCAGGTTCACGTTCCGGCTCAGGATGTGGGCGTCGAAGGGCGCCCGGATCGTGGTCCGCTGCAGATCCAGCTCCGCCTGATTCACCGCGGCCCGGGCGGATTCCACCTCCGATCGCACCCTCTCCAGCTGGGGCTCCCGGAGGACCAGATTCTCGTCCTCGGGACGGAGGCTCTCCCCCAACAGCTCGTAATCCCTCCGGGCCACCTCCTGGCGTCCCATCTCCAACTCCAGGTCGGCCTCGGCCTGCCGGAGGTCGCTCCGGGCCCGGGCGAGGGCGTTGCGGAAATCCGAGGGATCGATCTGCAACAGGATCTCCCCCTGGTCGACGAAGCCCCCGGGCACGAAGGCGTCCGCCCGCTCCACGATCTCGCCGGCCACCCGGGGGCTCAGGATCACGTCCTGCTCCGCCTCTACGGTACCCATGGCCTCGATCGTCGGCCGGAACGTCCCTGCCTCGACCTCGACGACGTCCACGAGCATGGCCGTCTCCTTCGTCGCGCCTCCCCGGGTCGCGGTCGGCTCGGTGAGGAAGATCATGCCCAGGATCCCGACCGCCACCAGGAGAATGGCCCCGGAGACGAACGCCGTTCGCTTCCTACTCATCTCGAGTCCTCGAACGACTCCGGATGGATGGCGACTCCCTGCCTCGTTCTCTCGTTCTGCACTCGATCTCCTCGGTAGCCATGGTCACCCGGTCGTTCCCCGGTCGTGCGAGGGAGCGGCCACATCCTCGCGCTCGGTCTCGAATCCTCCGGCCAGGGCCCGGTAGAGCCCGATCCGGAACTCGAGCAGAGCCCGCCGGGCCGCGATCAGGTCTCGTCGGAGCTGTTGTCGCTCCGTCAGGGCCACGAGGACGTCGATGTAGTCCCCCAGCCCGTTGAAGTACTGGATCCTGAGCTGCTCGTACGACTGGTCCGCGAGCTCCACCTGTCGCTCCAGGCTCCGGATCCGCTCCCGCTGCTTCGCCTCCCGGACCAGGGCGTCCTCCACCTCCCGGAAGGCGATCAGAGTCGCCTGTCCGTACTCCGAGACCCTCTGGTTCCGGATCGCCTCGGCGCGATCCACCTCCGCCTCCAGCGCACCGGCCCGGAAGAGGGGAACCAGCAGTCCCCCGGTGAACGAGCGAGCCCACTGGTCGAAGAGATCGG
>JAWVZJ010000368.1:0-3177 GCA_033722255.1 Thermoanaerobaculia bacterium
CGACCACCCCGGAACGACAGGACCCCTCAGGTCGGCCTGCGCCGGTGAGGACCACGGAGACCAGGTCGCCCGGGGCTACGTCACCGTGGACGTGGTGGACGAGTGCAGCGGCCTGGAGGCGCCCGACCCGGTGTTCACCCCCGCCAACACGGCCTTCCCCTACTTCGCCGACGGGGGTGGTTCCGGAGGGATCGCCATCGCCGAGAACCGCCTCTGGGGAGACGTCTTCTACATCGACGGGGCCGACGACGCGGCCCAGGGAGGAGAGGCGGTCCATCTCTGGGCCGATCCATCCCGGTTCTCCGACACCGGGATCTTCACGTTCTACGGCCGGTACAGCGACTGGGACGGACGGGACGAACGGGTCCCGGTCCCCAACGGCTGGGACTCGCGGTACCTGAACGGCGGAGCCATCACGGGAGGCGCCGAGTTCATCGTCTGGCGGGACACCCGATCGGACGCCACGGCTCGGGTCTCCTGCGGTGACCGTCCCTCCTGGTGGCCCCTGACCACCGAGTTCGTCTCCGCCCGGGACGAGCAGACGAATGCCACCGACATCACCGCTTCCGCCGCTCCCCAACTGGAGCTCGCGACCCAGAAGGTGTCGATCGACGAGTTGGGCTCGCCCTACGAGTTCGGCTTTCTCTCCTTCGGCCTCGACTTCAGCGGAGCCACCGTGGCCCAGGCCTGGGTCCAGACGGTGCTCACCGCCGCCGACCGCTTCAGCCTGGGGTACAACGGATCGCCCTTCGAGACGCTCTGCGGCGCGACGCCCTAACAGCCACGCATGCCCGTCGCGTTGCTTCGGGAACTCATGAGGATGAAAATGGGCAGTTGACCGTTCGGTGGCTTTGGCTCGGTCCTTCGGGTCCGAGATCCGGGACCGGGAGGGGACGGCACGGGCTATGAGAACTTTGACCGTGGGCCCGCGCCTGTGCTCGTCTTCGCGCCGGTCCGAAGTGCTCTTTGACGATCCGTGAGGAGCGCTCGAGAGCCATCCCGTGCGAACATTCCCTTCGCACGGGATCGCCGAATACCTGGAGGCAACCCCCTTTCGGCCCCGGAGCTCGGACCCTGCGGTCCTCCGCGATCGAGAGCATCGACCAGAGAAGCACCATCCGCTCAGGGCCCATTTTCAGAGTAGCCAAGCATGCCCGTGGCGCTGCTTCGGGCATTCATGAGGGTCATCCCTCCGATTCTCACCGGTCTTCTCGAGGGGTATCAGCCGGGTGGCAACCGTTCTCGGGGTCATCCTTGTATCCTCTGGGCATGAGCAAATCGCACCGTCAGCTCGCCCGATGGATCCGGGAGACGGACTCCGGAGTCGCCTTCACCGGGGCCGGAATCAGCACCGACAGCGGAATCTCCGACTTCCGGTCTCCGGGAGGGGTCTGGTCCCGATACGACCCCGTCTACTACGACGACTTCATGGCCAGCGCGGAGGCCCGGCGGGAGTACTGGCGCCAGAAGGCGGAGTCCCACGGGGAGTTCGCGGACGCCGTCCCCAATCGATCCCACGAGCTCCTGGCCGAGTGGGAGGCCGAGGGACACCTTCTCGGGGTCGTCACCCAGAACATCGACGGGCTCCACCAAGCGGCGGGAAGCCAACAGGTCCTGGAGCTCCACGGTACGGTGCGGGAGGTGGAGTGCCAGGACTGCCGGGAGCGGTTCGAGGCCGGACCCTACGTGGAGCACTTCCTCTCCGAGGACGTCGTGCCCCCCTGTCCGGCATGCGGCCGGGACCGCCTGAAGCACGCCACGATCTCCTTCGGACAGTCCCTGGATCGGGACATCCTGGACGCCTCCTCCGAGTTGGCGCGGCGAGCGGATCTCTTCCTGGCCCTCGGCTCCTCCCTCGAGGTTCAACCGGCGGCCAGTCTCCCGGGTGTGGCCAAATCGTCCGGGGCGCGTCTGGTCATCGTCAACCGGGAGGCCACCCCCCTGGATCCCCTGGCGGACCTGGTGTTCCACGCCGGGATCGTGGAAACCCTGGAAACGGTCGCGTCCGCTTGACCAGGGCTCTGGCCCCCTCCCGGACGGGCGTCCGTCGTCAGGGGCCGGAATCAGTGAGCTGTCGGCGGACCTCGTAGAGGGCGAGGGCCACGGCGCAGGAGAGGTTGAGGGAGCGGACCGCGTCGTCCCGGACGGGGATCCGGAGAAGGCGGTCGTGGTAGCGGCTCCGAATCTTCGGCTCCAGGCCGTCGCTCTCCCCGCCGAAGATCAGCACCGCGTTCCGGGGGTAGCGGGGTTCCCAGTAGCCGGTCTCCCCCCGGACGGAGAAGAAGAACGGCTCGCCCAGCTCCGGGAGGCGCGATTCCAGCTCACTCCAGTCGGGCCAGACCGTCGGATCCACGCTGGGCCAGTAGTCGAGACCGGCCCTCCGGACCGCGTTGTCGTCGAGGGAGAACCCCAGGGGTTCCACCAGATGGAGCTCCGCCCCCGCCGCCAGGCAGGTCCGACCCACGTTCCCGGTGTTCCCCGGGATCTCCGGGTGGACCAGGACGACATGGAGAGAGGACTCCCGAGAGGACATCCCCGGGATTCTCCCACAGTGGGGCATATTAAGATCCCGGGGATGATCGTGGCAAGATGCTGTTTCGGGGGAATCGCCGGGATCCCGGAGAGGGCCTCGGCATCGGCGTGAGCACGGAAAGAAGAGGGCGTCGGGGACCGCGGGCGCTTCTCGCGGCGCTGCTCTTCCTCCTCGTCGTGGGCACCTTCCTCCCGGCGGCAGAGCACTCCTTCGTCAACTACGACGACACCCTCTACGTGACGGAGAATCCCCGGGTACGTCAGGGGGTCTCCCCCGGGGGTATCGCCTGGGCCTTCCGGACCTTCCGAGCCAGCAACTGGCACCCCCTCACCTGGATCTCCCACATGATCGACTGGGAGCTCTACGGTCCGAACGCCCGGGGGCACCATCTGACCAGCATCCTCCTCCACGGAGGCACCGCCTTCCTGCTTTTCCTGATCTGGCACCGCATGACCGGGGCCTTCTGGAGCGCGGCGGCGATGGCGGCCCTCTTCTCGGTCCACCCCCTCCGGGTCGAATCGGTGGTCTGGATCGCAGAGCGCAAAGACGTCCTGTCGATGTTCCTGGCCGCCGTCACCCTGGCTCTCTACGTCCGGTACGTCGAGAGCCCGAGATCCGGTCGGTTCCTGGCCGTGGTAGGGGCG
>JAWVZJ010000369.1:0-3171 GCA_033722255.1 Thermoanaerobaculia bacterium
GTTCAGATTGAACAGGAGATGGGAGATGGCGACGGTCACCGCGGCCGGGCTCCCCGTGACGAGGGCCGCGAGCATGGCGGTGATCGTGGTTCCCAGATTCGCGCCGACCGTGAAGGGGAAGAGCTGCTCGAGAGTGATGATTCCCGCTCCCACGAGGGGGATCATGGAGGAGGTCGTGATCGAGCTGCTCTGGACCATGACCGTCAAGAGACAGCCCACGGCCATGGCCGCGAGGGAGCTCCGAAAGAGAGTTCGGTGCAGGACCTGCTCCGCCGAAGAGGTGAACACGGCCTTCAGGACATCCACCAGGTACTTCAGCGCGATGAAGGTCAGGACGATGCCGACCAGGAGGGTCAGGCTCCCGGAGTCGCCCAGGAAGCGGGACAGTCCCTCGGCCGCCGGTTCCACCGCCGCCTTGACCGGGCTCAGGAGCTCGACGCCGCCGACCCCGTCCAGGAGACCGGCCATCCATTTCGCGGTTCCGGAGAGATAGCCGAACCCGATCTCCAGGGGCAGGAGAACGAAGACGGAGATCCAGTTGAAGAAGTCGTGAATGGTGGCACCGGCGAAGGCTCGGCGGAACTCCTCCTTCCGGGTGACGTGTCCCAGGGAGACCACGGTGTTGGTCACCGAAGTGCCGATGTTGGCTCCCATGACGATGGGGACGGCCCCCTCGATGGTGAGAGCCCCTCCCGCGACCAGCCCGACGGTGATGGAGGTGGTGGTGGAGGAGCTCTGGACCAGGGAGGTGGCGAGGACCCCGATGAACAGGCCCACGAACGGGTTGGTGGTCGCGGTGATCAACCTTTGGGCGACGTCCTTCCCGAAGAGCTCGAAGGCGAGACCCATCGATTCCAGGCCCACGAGGACCAGGTAGATCAGGGCGAGGACCAGGAGGGTCCGAGCCCATGCACCCATCCGAAACCGCATTACTCGCTCCGGTGCTGGGGATAGAGCTCGAAGGTCGCGTCGTCCGGGAGCTGGACCTTCACCAGGTAGAGGATCTGGCCGGTGTGGTAGCTGGTGTGCTCGGTAGCGTGGAAGATCGCTCCCAGAATGTTGGTCTCGTATCCCTGGACCTCGAGGTGGGTGGAGAGCGTGGTGTTTCCGAGATCGTCGAGGATCTCGATGCAGCGGGCGACGACGACTTTCAGCCGCCGGAGGAGCTCCTGCTTGCCGGGCATGCCGTCCGCCTCGAACTCCGCCCTGCGATCCCTCTCGTAGGGGAGGCCTCCCACGGCCGACAGGATCCAGAGGGAGAGGTTTCCCTCCAGATGGAGCACCAGATTTCCGATGCTGTTCGCCTCGAGCCGAGGTCTCCACCAGAGTTGTTCCTCGTCGAGCCTGGAGAGACCGAGCTCGATCTTTTCCCGGTACTCCCGCAGGTAGCGAGCCGCCAGGCGCGTGAACGAGGAGAGAGGACCTTGGTCGAGGGCGAGGCCCACGGGGGAGGTTGGCTCCATGGGCCCCTACATTACCAGCCGGGGGGCGGTCCGAGACCGCACCTGCGATTCGCGACATACGCCCCACCGGGGGTTTGGCCCGCGTCTGATCGATTCTGGACCGGACCGGGACGATCTCCTCGCCGACGAGGGTTCTCGGATCCCAGGGCGAGGCGGGGGTCGCCCCGGGGCGAAGGAGCGACCCGTGGGGACCGACGAGGCTCGGGGACGGAGCGCGACCCCTGCTATCATCGGATTTGGCGGCCGGCTCGGCCGAGGGGTTGAAGAGCGCAAATGAAAAAATTGGGACAGTACCTCGTCGAGAAGGGATGGCTCACTGTCCCCCAGGTGAACCAGGGACTCCGGCATCAGAAGGTCTTCGGAGGCCGCCTGGGAACCTGCCTGCTGGAGCTCAACCTCCTCGGGGAGGATCGGCTCACGAGGGCCCTCTCCGAGCTACTCTCCCTACCTGCCGCCCCGGTGGAGGCCCTGCGGAACATCGATGAATCGGCCCGGGAGCTTCTCCCGGCCCGCATGGCCTGCAAGTCCCGGGTGGTCGTG
This sequence comes from Thermoanaerobaculia bacterium, assembly GCA_033722255.1. Taxonomy (GTDB): domain Bacteria; phylum Acidobacteriota; class Thermoanaerobaculia; order Multivoradales; family JAIOJS01; genus JAWVZJ01. The sequence goes on from JAWVZJ010000369.1 coordinate 2,004, forward strand.
TTCGAGGCCTACGCCACGGAGGCCTCGGTCTGCTTGCTGGACGCCAAGGACCTCATGCTCCAGGACGAGCTTTCGTTCATCGTCTCCAGACGGTTGAAGTTTCATGTCGCACCGGAGGTTCGGATCCTGGAGGCCCTGGAGCGCTTCTACCAGTGCGACGTCGAGGCTCGCTATCGCAGGATCTGGGACCGATTGAACCGGGCCCGCTACCTCTGGCAAGAGGGGGCGGAGGAAGCGGCAGCGGAGGGCGAGATCGCACCGTCCACCGGACCGGTCTGGGCTCCCGAGGCCGCTCCAGAGCTCCAGACACCGAATCGATCCGGCAAGGCCGGGGAACCCCAGATCGGGAAGACTCCGGGAACGCCGCAGGTCCCGCCTTTGCCCGAGCCGTCTCCGGGCCGAGAGGAGATTCCCGGAACCGGGCGGCGAGAGACCGTTCCCTCGGAGACTTCGACGGTCGAGACGGACCGAAAGCAGGGAGCAGCGGACGAAGGTCCGCCGACCTCTGTTCCCACGCCCACGCCCACGATCTCTGACGGCGACGAGAGCCGGACCCCGGAAGGGGATCCTCCCGAAGAGCGGGAGGGGCCGGCCGAGGAGAAGAAGGTGTCGGAGACGGGATCGACCCGGCCGATCGAGGCGATGCCCGTCCCGGAGACGCCCGAGGAGCTCCAAGAGGCGATGAATCAGGCGGGGGAGAGGGATCAGATCGCGTCTCTCCTCCTCGACTATCTCCGGGAGCGGTTCGATCGGGTCCTCCTGTTCATGGTCCGGGGGGAGGAGGTGGCCGGTTGGATGGGAGCGGGTGCCGAGGTGGACCAGGAGGCGCTTCAGTCCTTCACCCTCGACTTCGACGGGCCCTCCCTGTTCCTGAACCTTCGGGAGGGTAGCCCCTATTTTCGGGGCCCCTTGCCCCGGATGGATCGGCACCGGCGACTCGTGGAGGTCCTGGGTCGACGACCGAAGGACTGTCTCGCCCTCCCCCTGGAGATCAAAGACCGCGTCGTCGGTGTCGCGTATTGCGATCGGGGAGGGGAAGCGATGGGAGACGTCGACATGGCCGCGATGCAAGAGCTGGCCCGGATCACGAAGCGGGCCTTCGAGGCGTTTCTGCTCCGCCGGAAGCGGAGTCAACAGTACTGAGTCTCCGGCCGTCGCTGCTCGCCGA
>JAWVZJ010000370.1:0-3159 GCA_033722255.1 Thermoanaerobaculia bacterium
AAGGACTACGAGCGATCGATCGTCCTCTTCCTCTCGGATCACGGGGAGGGCCTCGGGGATCACGGGGAGGAGCAACACGGGATCTTCCTTTACCGGGAGGCCCTCCAGGTCCCGTTGCTGGTCAAGCTACCGGGAAATCGGCAGGGAGGAACCCGGGTCGCCACCCCGGCCCAGCTCACCGACGTGGCTCCCACGGTCCGGGCCCTGGTCGGCGACGAGACCGTGGAGGCCACCACCCTCCTCGATCTCACGGGATCCGACCCGCCGGAACGGAAGCTCTACGCCGAGACCTACTACCCCCGGATCCACCTGGGATGGAGCGACCTCGCCTCCCTGATCGAGGACGATCTCCACTACATCGAGGGTCCGGATCCGGAGCTCTACCACCTGGCCTCCGACCCCGGGGAGACCGACAACCTCCTTCGGGAGAGGCGGGGCGACTATGCCCGGCTCCGGGACGCCATGTCCTCCTACCGAAGCGAGCTGGAAAGCCCGGCCGAGGCCGACGCCGAGACGGCGGAACGACTGGCGAGCCTCGGCTACCTGTCGGCGAGGGTGACGCCCGGCGACGAGCCCCTCCCGAGCCCCAGGGCACGACTCCCCCGGCTCCACCGGCTGAAGAGAGGGGTCGAGCGGACCGCTCGAGGACGGTGGGAGGAGGCGGTCGAGATCCTGGCTCCCCTGGTGGAGGAGAGCCCCCGGATGGCCGACGCCTGGGAGAACCTGGCCATGGCCCTGGAGCATCTGGGCCGGCTCGACGAGGCGGAGGCCGCCTACCGCCGGGCCCTGGAGCTCACCGGAGGCGGTGACCAGGTCACCCTCCGCCTGGCCGGGCTCTACCTGATCACCGGCCGGCTCGACGAGGCCCGGAAGCACGCGGAGCTCGTCCTGCCGACGAGCCCTGCCCGGGCCCACGGACTCCTGGCCCGGATCGCCCTGGCCGCGGAGAGGACCGAGGAGGCGGAGCGTCACGCCCGGTCCGCCCTGGAGAGTCAGCCGGGGGCTCCGGGACCCCGGATCACGCTGGCCAGGATCGCCGCCGGGAAGGATCGCCCGGAGGAGGCCCTGCACCTGTTGGCGGAGATCGAGGACGAGGACAAGGGGGCGGCTCCGGACTTCTGGTTCGTCCGGGGAGACGCACTGGCGCGCCTCGGCCGAACCGAGGAGGCGAGCCGGGCCTTCCGCCGGGCGATCGAGGCCCACCCCGGCGATCCCAGAGCCTACACACGGCTGGCCGTCCTCCACGCCCTGGAAGGTCGTCCCCGGGAGGCGGTCGGCCTTCTCCGGCGCCTGGTCGAGGAGAACGAGACGCCCGCTGCCTATGCCGCCGCGGTGGAAACCCTCCGGTTGCTGGGCGACGAGGAGGGGGCCCGGCACCTCCTGGAGAACGCCCGATCCCGGTTCCCGGAGAGCTCCCGCCTCGCCGAGCTGAGCCCGTGATCCACGCCCTCCAGAGATCCTCCGCCGCGCTCACGGGCTTGCTGATCCTCGTGACCGGCCTCGCCGGGCCGGGAGCGTGCACCGCCGCCGCGGACACGATTCCGGAAGGGCCACCCTTCGAGGACCTGACCGGGGTGACCGGCCTCTCGTTCCGGCATGACAACGGCTATTCGAACCGATATCTCTTCCTGGAGACGATCGGCTCCGGAGGAGCCCTCCTGGACTTCGACCGCGACGGCGATCTCGACCTCCTCCTGCTCCAGGGAGGCACCTTCCGGGGGAACGAGATCGTGGCCGGGTTGCACCGGCTGGTTCGGCAGGACCGTCCGGCGAACCCCCAGTCCCCGCCTCGCCTGGTGGATCTGGGACCGGAAGCCCTGGACTCCGCCTCCTGCTACGGGATGGGCACGGCCGCCGGGGACCTGGACGGCGACGGCCGGACCGACCTCTACGTCACCTGCTTCGGCCCGAATCTGCTCCTCCACAATCGGGGGGACGGGACGTTCCGCATCGTTCCGGAAGCCGCCGGGGCGGACGACCGACGGTGGAGCACGGCGGCCTCCCTCCTCGACCTGGAGGGAGACGGCGACCTCGACCTCTTCGTGGGCAACTACGTGGAATACTCGGTGGCCAGCGACGAACCCTGCTTCAACCTCGCCGGCACCCGGGACTACTGCTCCCCCAAGAGCTACGATCCGCTGCCGAACCGGCTCTTCCGGAACCGGGGGGACGGCACCTTCGAGGACGTCTCTCTGAGCTCCGGCATCGGCCGGGCTCCCGCCAACACTCTGGGATCCCTCGCCTTCGATCCCGAGGGCACCGTCCAGGTGGGCCTGTACGAGGCCAACGACGCCATGCCGAACAGGCTCTGGATCCCCGCTGGGCACGACGCCGGCCTGCCCCTCGAGGACACCGCCATGCTGGCCGGATGCGCCGTCGGCGCCGACGGACAACCGGAGGGGAGCATGGGGATCGTGGCCGACGATCTGGACGGGGACGGCGAACGGGACCTGTTCGTGACCCACCTCCGGAACGAAAAGAACACCCTCTACGAACGGAGGCCGGGAGGATTCTTCGAGGACCGCTCCTTCGTCGCCGGGCTCGGCCGAGAGAGCTGGACCTTCACCGGCTTCGGCGCCGCCTCCATCGACGTCGAGAACGACGGAGATCCCGATCTGGTGGTGGTGAACGGAGCCGTCACCATCCGTCCCGAGCTGGCGGAGGCCGACGACCCGTTTCCCTTCCGGGAACGGAACCAGCTCTTCCTGAACCGGGGAGACGGAACGTTCTTCGAGCTCACCCCCGAGCTCTCGGGCCCCCTCGCCGAGCCCCTCTCCAGCCGGGGCCTCGCCCGGGGAGATCTGGACGGAGACGGAGACGGGGACGTGCTGATCACGAACAGCAACGGGCCCGCCCGTCTTCTCTCGAACCGCTGGGGGGACCGGGGACGCTGGATCGGCCTCCTGGCTCTCTCCGACACCGGCTCCCCCGTCGAGCACGCCCGACTCACCGTGGCGAGGCCCGGAGGGCCGGACCTCGTCCGTTGGAGCGAGACCGACGGCAGCTATCTCTCCAGCCACGACCCGGCGATTCTCGTCGGGCTCGGGGACGCCGGGCTCGGACCCGTGACCCTCTCCCTGCCGGGAGGAGAGATCCGGCGATTCCGGAGTCTCGATCCCGACCGCTACTACATCGTGCCGGAGTGATGGGCAGGAGACC
>JAWVZJ010000371.1:0-3141 GCA_033722255.1 Thermoanaerobaculia bacterium
GAGAGATCTCCCGGGCGGAGCTCGTGCTCTACGGGGTGCTCATCCTGGGGATTCTGGGGATCGCCGGGTATTGGTTCTACCTCCGGGGGGAGATCCAGGACCGGAACGAGGCCATCGCCACGGCGGAGAAGGAGGTGGAGGAGCTCCGGCTCGTGCTGCAGGAGGTGGAGGACTTCAAGAAGAAGAAGGCGGAGCTGGAGCACAAGATCGACGTGATCAACGAGCTCAAGCGCAACCAGTGGGGGCCGGTCCGGATCATGGATCAGATCTCCCGGGCTCTTCCGGATCTCCTCTGGCTCGAGACCCTCCAGCTCCGGGGCAACAATGTGGATCTGGAGGGCCAGGCGTTCAACACCAACCAGATCGCCACCCTGATCGAGAACCTGAACAAGGTCCCCGAGTTCCACGAGCCCAGGATGCGACAGACGGCCCTGGGGGGAGGAACCTACAGCTTCAACATCACGTTCAACTTCGAGTTCCCCGAGCCCGAGGGTGAGGAGGGGGAAACGGACGAAGCCATGGCCGAAACGGCGGCCGGAGGATAGGGGGCTGTCATGGCGATCGAGGCCCTGCAGGACAAACCGTGGTACATCGGCCTGGCGGCCGGGGCAGGGGCGGTGTTGGTTCTGGGCTTGCTGGCCTGGTGGCAGCTCTTCTCGCCGATGAGCCAGCAGATCGAGCGCAAGGATGACCGTCTGGCCGACCTGCAGGCCCAGATCCAGGAGGGGCGGGCGGCCAAGCAGAGGTTGCCTCAGTTCCGGGAGGAGGTCCGGAGACTCGAGCTGGAGCTGGAGAAGCTTCTGCGGATCCTCCCCGCCCGGCTGAACACCGAGGATCTCCTCCGACGGCTCCGGACCCTGGCCGAGCAGGGGGATCTGGAGCTCCTGAGCATCCGTCCCGGCGGTCTCAACGACCGGGACTTCTACAGCGAGTGGCCGATCGACATCGAGGTCCAGGGGAGCTACCACAACCTGGCCATCTTCTTCGACCGGCTGGGTCGGTTTCCCCGGATCATCAACGTCGACAATCTCAGGGTCAACGGCCGGGACCCCGGGCCCAGGGGACACACGATCGAGGCCAACTTCCGGGCCAAGACCTTCGTGTACAAGGAGGTGCCCCTGGAGCCGGAAGGGGAGCAGCAACAGCAGGGAGGAGGAGGCTGATGCGACAGGCCCTGGTCAGGTTCGGTGCCTTCGCGGCGGTGGTGGTCCTGGCGGCGGTCTCGGTGGCGTCGGCCCAGGAGCCGGAGACTCCCACCGAGGCCGAGTCGCCGGAGGCGGAGGTCGGCGCCGAGGAGGCTCCGGCGGAGGAAGATCTCGGTCAGATCGAGGAGATCTTCGAAGGGGAGGAGGAGGTCCTGGCCGGGGAGGGCTACAGCTACGACCCCGGGATGCGCCGCGATCCGTTCCTCTCCCTGCTCCGGCGGACCCGGATCGACGAGCTGGGGGATCGGCCTCGGCCCGAGGGAGTCCCCGGGCTCCTCATCGACGAGGTCGATCTGAAGGGGATCTTTCAGATGGGAGGTCGTCGGTTCGCCCAGGTGCAGACGGCGGACAAGGAGAAGAGCTATCTCATCGAGGCTGGAGACGAGCTCTTCGACGGCGAAGTGGTATCGATCGGTGACAACGAAGTGGTATTCAAGCAGATAGTCAACGACCCGAGCATCATCAAGCCGTTTCGGGAAGTGGTCAAGAAGCTGAATCCGGAGCCGTGAGGCCGGAGGGAGGCGAGGCAATGGGCGACATGACGAGAAGCTGGACAATGATGAGTCGGCGATTGGGCTTGGCCGTCGGGCTGACTTGCGTCTTTTTCTGGGCCTGTGCTTCCGGAGGGGGGACGGGTACCGAGACCTCCGCTGCGGCGGCAACCCAGGAGGGTCCTCGGGTCGAGACGGCACACCTCGAGCAGATCCAGGTGATCGAGACCGACGACGGGGCCCGGCTGGAGCTGGAGGGCGACGCTCCCCTGATCTGGACCCAGTATCGGGATCCCGACGGACGGCTCGTGGTCGAGCTTCCGAACACCCTGCCGGCACCGGAGCTGGGCGCCCCCGAGCCCGCCGGGATCGTGGAGGAGGTCGAGGTCGAGACCATCGAGGGCGAGGAGAGGCCCCAGACCCGAATCACGGTGGCGACCCGCTCCGAGACGGAGCACGAGCTCGGATCCGAGGGCCGGACCCTGATCCTCACCCTCATGCCGGTGGAGTCGGCGGTGGAGGAGGAGACGGCCCTGGCCTACGAGCCGATCGCCGAGCCGGACGACGAGACGGCGATGATGGAATAGGAGGAGCTGGCGGACGAGGAGACCCCGGCCGCGGTCGAGGAGCCGGTGGCTCTCGAGGCTCCCCTGGGTACGCCGGAAAATCCCTACCGGGGCCCGGAGCCCACCGGCGTGGTGGCCAGCCGGATGGACGACGTGGAGATCACCTCCCGGGAGGGGGATCCGGTGGTCCTGATCCGGGGGGACGGCAACTTCCGATACTCCTCCTTCCAGCTCGACGATCCGACCCGATTCGTCGTGGATCTCCACGGCGTCACGAACCTGGCTCCCGTGGCCACGATCCCCGCCGATGCCGGAGCGCTGGAGCGTGTCCGGGTCGCCCAGTTCCAGTCCCAGCCCGAGGCGATCTCCAGGGTCGTGCTCGACTTGGAGGCGTCCCGCTACCCGGTCCTGGAGCCGACGGGCGAAGGTCTCATGATCACCCTGGAGGAGGGACCTGTCGGAGTCGCGGAGGAGACGGTTCCCTCGCCGTCGCCGACCCCGGCGCCGGAGCGAGCTGCGGACGAGCCGGAGTTGGAGATGGCGGGGGAGGAGCACGTCGAGGTCCAGCCGGCCGAGCCCGATCCCGAGGCGGAGGAGGTGGAGGAAGTCACGATCGTGGAGGAGGAGTCCGAGGTCGAGGAAGAGCCGGAATCGATGGCGGATGTCCAGCCGGCCCCCGAGACCCCGGCCCCGACGCCGGGACCTCCCCCCGCGCCGCTGGAGGAAGAGGAGCCCACGGACGTCTCCCTGTTCGAGGCTCAGGAGATCGACGAGGCGATCGAGCCCGAGATCGAGGAAGAAGACCGGGACATCCGCTTCGAGGCCCAGGACGTCACCGTCGCCGAGCGGGAGTACGTGGGGGAGCCGATCAACTTCAGC
>JAWVZJ010000372.1:0-3124 GCA_033722255.1 Thermoanaerobaculia bacterium
CTACGACATGGTCGGGAACAACACGCCGATCTTCTTCCTCCGGGACCCGATGAAGTTCCAGCACTTCATCCGTTCCCAGAAACGGCGGGCCGACTCCGGTCTCCGGGACCACGACATGCAGTGGGACTTCTGGACCCTGTCGCCGGAGTCCGCGCACCAGGTGACCTGGCTCATGGGCGACCGGGGAATCCCGAAGACCTGGCGTCACATGAACGGCTACTCGAGCCACACCTACATGTGGGTCAACGGCGAGGGTCACCGGTTCTGGGTGAAGTACCACTTCAAGACCGACCAGGGCATCGACTTCCTCACCCAGGAAGAGGCCGAGAGGATCGCCGGTGAGGACGCCGACTACCACCGCCGGGATCTCTTCGAGACCATCGAGCGGGGGGACTATCCAAGCTGGACGCTCTACATGCAGATCATGCCCTTCCACGAGGCCGAGACCTACCGGTTCAATCCCTTCGACCTGACGAAGGTCTGGCCCCACGGCGACTATCCGCTGATCGAGGTGGGACGGCTGACGCTGGATCGCAACCCCACCGACTTCCACACCGAGATCGAGCAGTCCGCCTTCGAGCCGAACAATCTGGTGCCCGGCATCGGCCCCAGCCCGGACAAGATGCTCCTGGCCCGGCTCTTCTCGTACGCCGACGCCCACAGGGCCCGGCTCGGGGTGAACTACAAGCAGATCCCGGTGAACTCCCCGAAATGCCCCGTACACAGCTACAGCAAGGACGGGGCGATGCGAGTACAGAACGTCTCCGACCCGGTCTATGCGCCCAACTCGAAGGGCGGTCCCGAGGCCGACCCGGAGCGATTTCCCTACATGGAGAAGTGGGCGGCCAGCGGAGAGTTCATCCGAGCGGCCTACACCCCGCGGAAGGACGACGACGACTTCGTCCAACCCCGGACCCTGATCAACGAGGTCATGGACGACGATGCCCGGGACCGGCTGGTCTCCAACGTCGTCGGCCACCTGAAGGCCGGCGTGACCGAGCCAGTGCTGGAACGGGCCGTCGAATACTGGCGCAAGATCGACGAGACTCTCGGCGACCGGATCGCAGAGGGGGTCGGTCTGGAAGCCGGCGTCGGCGTCGGCTGACCGCGGTCCGCTCCACCGGTCCGCCCGTCCCCGATCGGAGCAACGGGCCGGTGCGAGCCCCCATTCCTACCCTCCGAAGCTCTTCCCGAGGACAGGGCCGGGATAAGCTCGGCCGGATGTCAGGACGACGAATTCCTGCCTCCCGGTGGACGAGGATCGAGGCTCAGCTCGACGAAATGAGCCAGATCGCCTCCGGCCCCGACGCCAGGCTCGAGACCCGGGACGAGACGGTCTCCGGATGGAGCGTCGGTCAACAGCTCCAGCATCTCGTCCGGGCGGACGCGAGTGTCGCCGAGGGACTACTCCAGCTCCTGGAGAACCCCTCGGCCGGGGATCCCTTCGGTCCGACACTCCTGGGACGGCTGATCCTCTGGCTGGGATTCATCCCCCGGGGGAAGGGGCGGGCCCCCCGCTCGACCCGGGCCGAGGAGAGCCCGGCGGCGGACGAAGTCCGGAAGGAGCTGGAGGACGTCCGGTCCCTGTTTCACGAATGTCGGCGCCGTTCGGACGAGCTCTTGGCCCTGGAGCGGACCCTGGCGCATCCGGTCTTCGGTGGTCTCACCATCCCCCAGTGGTTCCGGTTCGTGGAGGTCCACCACGAGCACCATCTGAAGATCGTCCGGGAGATCCGCTCCGGCTCGGAGTAGTCCCGATCTCCCCGCGGGGCCCATCGTCGAGACCGTCCCGCCTGCTCCTCGGATTCCTCGGGGGACCCTCGAGGATGAGGCTGGCCGGTCGAGCGCTCGATGGTCTGGGACCGTCCCTTCGGCCCCGAGACCGAAGAATCGACCCGAAGCGGACCACCCGCGTGGGGGCCAGGCTCAAAACAGCCGCCACGACCGACCGTGCCAGCCGGCCATGGAACCCGGGGCTCCTCCCTTCTCCGCCTCCCACTCCTCCCGGCTCGGCACCTCGAGGGGCTCGTCGAGACCCCGGTTGACTCGCTCCAGGGGCTCGCCGGTCAGCTCCCGGAACCGCTCACCGGCCTCCCGGAGCTCCTCCTCCAGGCGGTCGAGCCGGTCCAGCTGGGAGTTCGTCGGACGTCCGGCGAAGCCGTTGACCGCGGCGTACAGATTCCCCAGATCCTCCCGGAGCTCTTCCTGGCCGGAGAGCCATCCCGCCGGGCTCGTGGCCACCAGGGTCTTCCGGAACGCCTCCAGCTCCTCGGCGTACTCCCGGAGCCGACGGGCCCGGCGTCCCCCGAGGTCCTCCGCCCGGGCCTCGGCCTCCTCCTTCAGGGCCGTCAGGCTCTCCGCGATGTAGGTGAGCTCCTCCAGGTCCCGGTAGAGGCGCAGCGCCGTCTCCTGCTGGAGCTTCCGGTCCTCGGCCGAGTACGGGTTCCGGGGATCGGCCACCAGCTCCACCTCGGTCTCGAAGACACTGTCCTTCTTGACGATCTCCACCCGGTAGGTTCCCTCCGGCACCCGGGGACCCTCGAAGGCCGGCACCAGGGCCCCGGCCGGCGGGACCTTCGGAGCCTCCAGGCGCATGGGCCAGGTCACCCGGTTGATCCCCTTCCGCATCCCGGCCGGAAGCTCCTGGATCAGCTCCCCTTCGGCGTCGTAGACCCGCACCAAGAAGTCGCCGAAGAGATGCCGCTTGGCCAGGTGGTAGTAGATGCTCGCCGCCTCCGGAGGGTTCGGGGCCACGAAGTCGTCGTGGGCCGGGAAGCCCCCGAGGTCGGAGCCCAGCCGCATCACCGCCGGCTTGGCCGGCAAGACGGTGAGATCCTGCTCCAGAGTCTCCGCTCCGGCCAGGGCCCGCAGCGGCGTCAGGTCGTCGAGGATCCAGGCCCCCCGACCGTGGGTGGCGATGGCCAAGCTCCTCGTCGGCTCCTGGATGTCGAGGTCCCGGACCGAGACCTTCGGGGGGATTCCCTGCTCGAAACGGGCCCAACTCGCTCCGGCATCGACGGAGATCCAGAGCCCCATCTCGGTCCCCAGGAAAAGGAGGTCTTCCTCTGCAGAATCCTGCCGGACCGCCTGAGCGTAGCCCTCCAGGTCCTCGGTGACCAGGGAG
>JAWVZJ010000373.1:0-3110 GCA_033722255.1 Thermoanaerobaculia bacterium
CCCTGGCCGGCCTCTGGGACCGGTGGAGCGAGCCCGACGGCGAGACCCTCGAGACCTTCACCATCCTCACCCGGGACGCCAGCCCGAAGAAGCTGGCCGAGATCCATCCCCGGATGCCCGTGGTCCTGCACGATTCGGCCCTCTGGGATCTCTGGCTCTCCCCGGAGGCCGACCCCGCCGATCTCCAGGAGGCGATCCTGGAGATCCCCTCCCCCGACTTCACCATCGTCCCGGTCTCGACCCGGGTCAACCGGGTGGAGAACGACGACCCCGAGGTGCTGGAGCCCAGGGCGGAGGAGCCCGAGGGACCAGAAAAGGAGGCGAACGGGGGGAGCGAGGACGATACCCAGTCCACGGATCCCAGGAGAGGAGACCAGAAGAGTCTCTTCTGAGACCGCGGCCGGGCCCGGGGCCCTTCAGCACAGCAAGGAAACCGGGCTCCGGAGGGGAATGCTCTGCGATTTCTCGCAGAGTCTGTCTCGAGCTCCGCGGAGCTGGGTTCGGTCGCGGATCAGAGCGGTTTCCACACCGGCTCGAGCTCCAGAACGAATCCCGGAAGCACCGGATCGCCGGAGATCGAATCCGGACCCTCGAGGATCTCCGTCTCTTCACCGGGTCGATAGACCCGAATCACTCGCTCCTCGGGATCGATCAGCCAGCCCAGGGATGCTCCGGAGACGATCGCTAGCGGTCGGCCGTCTGAGCGAGGAGGAGCGCCGCCAGGTCTTCCACGCTCTGGGGAGTGACCAGGCCCAGGAGCCGATCTCCCTCCTGGACCAGGACCGGGCTCCCGGACAGCTCCAGCTCCATCAGTCCGGTATCGGGCGAGACGCTGGAGACCTCCCGATCCATGATCTCCATCACGGGAACCCTGCGGCCCCGGCCGGCGAAAGCGGCCAGGATCTCCCGGCGTCGGACAAGTCCCCGGACCCGGCCCCAGGCATCCACGACGGGATACTCCCGCTGAGGGCTCCGGAGGAGCAGGCGGGCCGCGTCCTCCACCGGCTGCTGGGGGGACAGCGTCTCGAAGCGGGTCACCATCGCTTCCCGGGCCGTCCTTCCGTCCAGGATCGCCTGCCGCCGGTGGACTCCCGCCTCCTGCCCGGCTCCGAAGAAGACCAGCAGCGCCGCCAGGACCAGGAGGAGACTCCCGGTGGCCAGGCCGATGATCCCCACCACCACCGCCAGGCCCTGGCCGATCATCGCCGCCACCGCGGTCGCCTTGAGCGTCGAGTAGCGCAGCGAGAGGAGGGCCCGGACCATCCGACCGCCGTCCAGGGGGAAGGCCGGCACCAGGTTGATCAGGAAGAGACCGAGGTTGGCGAGGATCAGGTCCGAGAGGAGAGGAGCCGGGGCCAGAGAGAGCTCCGGGGCGAAAGAGAGTCCCGCCCCGAAGAGGACGACGGTGAGAACGCCGGCCAACCCCAGGTTCGAGGCGGGACCGCCCAGGGCGATGGCGAGCTCCGAGACGCCCTCCGGGCAGCGGGTGAGGCGGGCCGCTCCCCCCACCGGGTAGAGCACGATCTCGTGGGTGTCGACCCCGAACCTACGGGCCACCAGGGCGTGGCCCAGCTCGTGGACCACCACGCACCCGAAGAGGAGCAGCGTCAGGAGGGCGCCGATCCCGAACCCCGCCCCCTGCTCGGCCGTCAGGGCCCCGACCCAGAACAGGACCAGGGGGAAGGTCCAGTGGGCCCGGATCGGGATCCCGAAGAGGTCTCCGATGGCGAAGGCCAGGGGACTCCGAAGGCTACCTCCGAACGGCGTCATGGATCTGACCCGGTCCGATCGTGGGGGATCTGCCACGACACCCCCCGCTCGGTCCGAGATGGTGCCTCTCGCGACATTCTCCGATCATCCGCTGGCGGGGCGGCCGGGGATGGGACCCCGGAAGATCACCAGCCGCAGGTCCGGGCTGCGTTCTGCTCGGCCAGCCACGCCTTCAGGGGCGCGAAGTAGTCGATGATGGCCGTGGCATCCATCGTCCGGCTCCCGGTGAGCGCCTCCAGGGCGTCGGGCCAGGGACGGGAGACGCCCATGGACAGCATCTCGCCGAGACGCTCACCGGCCTCCTGCGAGCCGTAGATCGAGCACCGGTGGAGGGGCCCGTCGTTCCCGGCGATGTCGCAGAGGGCGCGGTGGAACTGGAACTGGAGGATCCGGGCCAGGAAGTACCGGGTGTAGGGGACGTTGGCCGGGATGTGGTACTTCGCCCCCGGGTCGAAGTCGTCCGCGGCCCGCTCCACCGGTGGCCGGATGCCCTGGTACTTCTCCCGCATCTCCCACCAGGAGTCGTTGTACTCGTCGGGGGTGATCTCACCGGAGAAGACCTGCCATCGCCACTGGTCGATCAGGAGGCCGAAGGGCAGGAAGGCGACCTTGTCCAGGGCGCTCTTGAGGAGCAGGCCGGTGTCGTCCTCCGCCGGCGGAACCTCGCCCAGGAGGCCCACCTCCTTCAGGTACTCGGGCGTCACCGACAGGGCGACGGTGTCGCCCACGGCCTCGTGGAAGCCGTCGTTGGCGCTGTCCTGGTAGTACATGGGCAGGTGGTTGTAGGCCCGCTGGTAGAAGTTGTGCCCCAGCTCGTGGTGGATGGTGACGAACTCCTCCTCCGTGACGTCGATGCACATCTTGATCCGGAGGTCGTCCTTCCAGTCCAGGTTCCAGGCGCTGGCGTGACAGACGACGTTCCGGTCCCGGGGCTTCTCGAAGAGGGAGCGCTCCCAGAAGGTCTCCGGCAGGGGATCGAATCCCAGGGAGGTGAAGAACGCCTCGCCCTGGCGGACCATCTTCCGGGCGTCGAAATCGTTCTCCTTCAACAGGGCCGTCACGTCCACGGCACTCTCCCCTCTCGGCGGGGCCACCAGGGGATAGATGTTCGACCACTCTTGGGCCCACATGTTGCCCAGGAGGTCGGCCCGGATCGGGGCGTCCAGGGGTTGGACCTCGTCCCCGTACTCCTCGTTCAGCTCCGCCCGGACGTAGCAGTGGAGGGACTCGTAGAACGGCTTCACCTGCTCCCAGAGCCGGTTCAGCTCCCGGGCGAACGCGTCGGGCCCCATGTCGTACTTCGAGCGCCAGAGGACCCCTGTGTCCTCGAACCCGAGCTC
>JAWVZJ010000374.1:0-3093 GCA_033722255.1 Thermoanaerobaculia bacterium
GAACAAGCGCCGGACCGGGGCCATCTCCACGATCCGACCCAGGTAGAGCACCGCAACCCGATCCGCGATCTGCTCCACCACCGCCAGATCGTGGGTGATGAAGAGCAACGAGAGCCGGAGCTCTCCCTGAAGTCGGGCCAGGAGGTTGACGATCTGAGCCCGTACGGAGACGTCCAGAGCCGAGATCGGCTCGTCCGCGACCAGCAGCCGGGGTTCCGTGGCCAGGGCCCTGGCGATGCCGACTCGCTGACGCTGTCCTCCGGAAAGCCGACCGGGCGTCCGCGTGGCGATTTCGGAACCCAGGCCGACCTGGTGCAACAGCTCCATCACCCGCTCCTCCTCGCGCCCCCGATGAAGCCCGTGGGCCTTCAGGGACTCCGAGATCGTCTCCCCGGCCGTCATCCGGGGGTTCAAGGAGGCATGAGGATCCTGAAACACCATCTGGAACTCTCGGCGCCTTCGCCGGAGCTCCCCACCTCCCAGGGCCAGGAGATCCTCTCCGTCGAAGGAGATCTCACCCTCCGTCGGCTCCTCGAGTCGGAGAATCAGGCGGGCCAGAGTGCTCTTCCCGCTTCCGGATTCCCCGACCAGGCCCAGGGTCTCTCCCTCCGCCAGCCGAAAGCTCACTCCTTCCACTGCCCGGAGGACCCGGCGAGACCGACCCCATACCGACGATGCCACCGGATAGTGCTTGCTCAGCCCCCGGACCTCCAAGATCGTGGTCACCGGGACGCCTCCCCCTCGGAGGAGTAGAGGAAACACCGGACCGGCCGGCCGCCCTCGCCGGAGAAGATCCCTGGATGTCGTCGTCGACAGACCTCCATCACCTCCGGACACCGGGGATGGAACGGGCATCCCGCCGGACGCTCCTCGGCGGACGGGGACGACCCCGGGATCGCGGACATCTCCCCCCGGGGTGCGGGGTCCCCGAGACGGGGCACTGCCCGGAGTAATGCCCGGGTGTACGGATGGGCGGGGGCTTCGAAGATCGCCTCCACCGATCCCTCCTCCACGACCTCCCCGGCGTAGAGCACCACCACCCGATCACAGGTCTCCGCCACCACTCCCAGATCGTGGGTCACCAGGAGGACCGAAAGCCCCAGGTCCCGCCGAAGCCGGCGGAGCAGCTCCAGGATCTGGGCCTGGATGGTGACGTCCAGGCCGGTGGTCGGCTCGTCCGCCAGGAGGATCTCGGGTCCGGCCGCCAGGGCCATGGCGATGGTGACCCGCTGGCACTGACCGCCGGACAGCTCGTGGGGATAGCTCCCCATCCGCTCCTCCGGATCCGGGATCCCGACCCGGTCCAGGAGCTCTGTGCCTCGACGTCGCGCCTCCCGCCGGGAGATCGTATCGTGAGCCCGGATCGTTTCGGTGATCTGCGATCCGATGGTCAGGACCGGGTTGAGGGCCACCCGGGCCTCCTGGAAAACCATTCCGATCTCCCGACCTCGGATCTTCGCCATCTCCCGATCGCTGCGGCCGCGGAGGTCGTTCCCCCGGAGACGGACCGCTCCGCCCGTGATCCGAGCCGAGGAAGGCTCCAAGCCGAGGATGGAGAGGGCGGTGAGGCTCTTCCCGGAGCCGGACTCTCCGACCAGTCCGACGATCTCCCCAGACCCGAGGGAAAAGGAGACCTCCCGGAGAACCTCCGTCGGCCGCCCCTCGGGACCCGAAAATCCGAGGCTCAGCCGGTCGAGCTCGAGGAGAGCGACGCTCATCGACGGAAGTGTACCGGCACCGGGAGCGTCGACGCCCGCGTCAGAGGCTCAAAGGTCCAGCGACCGGAGCCAGCGAGCCAGGGTCGCCACCCCGTACCCCGTGGCGCCCTTGGGATCCTCCGTGGTGTAGGACGGTCCCGCGATGTCCAGATGGGCCCACCGCTCGACTCCACCCACGAAGCTCGACAGGAATGCCGCCGCCGTATTCGCACCGCCCCATCGACCTCCCACGTTCTGGAGATCCGCGTGCTCTCCCTCCATCTCTTCCCGAAATTCCGACCAGAGGGGCATCCGCCACAGCCGCTCACCCTCCCCCTTCGCCGCGTCCAGGAGCTCGGCCGAAAGCTCGTCGCTCGGGGTGTAGAGTCCGGCACCGGTCCGGCCCAGGGCCACGACACAGGCTCCGGTCAGGGTCGAGAGCTCCACCAGCTCGGTGGGATCGTCCTCGGAGGCCCAGGCCAGGGCGTCGGCCAGGATCATCCGGCCCTCGGCATCGGTATTGAGGATCTCCACCGTCTTGCCGTTGAAACAGCGCACGATGTCGCTGGGGCGATAGGAGTTCCCGTCGGGCATGTTCTCCGCCAGGGGAACGTATCCGGTCACCCGATGCGGGATCTTCAACCGGGACACGACCTCCATCGTCCCCAGCACGGCACAGGCACCGCATTTGTCCCACTTCATCTCCTCCATGTTCTTCGAGGGTTTGATCGAGATCCCTCCCGTGTCGAAGGTGACCCCCTTCCCGACCAGGGCCACGCTCCGAGTGCCGTTCCCAGCCCCGCGCCAGGTGAGCTTCACCAAACGGGGCTCGTGGCCCGAGCCCTTGCCCACCGCCAGGAGCCCACCCATTCCCAGTCGCTCCATCTCCGCCGTCTCCAGGACCTCGATCTCCATTCCGTGTTCCTCGGCCAGCTCCCCGGCCCGGTCAGCGATCCAGGAGGGAGTGGCCACGTTGGGGGGTGTGTCCGCGATCCCCCGGGCCGTGGCCACCGCCCGGGCCACGTCACCTCCCTTCCGAACGCTTTGACTCTCGAGCTCGTCCCGGACCACGAGACCCGCCTCCTCCGACCGGAAGCCGTCCTCGCCCTCCTCCTTGAACTCGTGGAAGCGATACCCGGTCAGGGCCAGCTGTCGGGCGACCCTCTCCACCGCCTCGGGCCCGACGGTCAGCTCGTGGCTCGGAAGGAGGAGGGCGAAGCGAGCGACCCGGTCCCGGCGAAAGGTCGAGGCCAGATCATCCAGCCAATCCTGGAGACGTCGACTCTCCAGCTCCTCCCGCCTTCCGAGACCCAGGAGCAGGAGGCGCCGGATCTCACCGGATCCGGCGGCCTCCCGCCGCTGCTCCTTCCGACCCTCCCAGCCCTCCTCGGACGCC
>JAWVZJ010000375.1:0-3082 GCA_033722255.1 Thermoanaerobaculia bacterium
CTCTTCTTCGGCGGTCGGACCGAGGAGGCTCGTTCCCAGATCGAAGTGGCAGCTCGGATCGCCCCGACTTCACCCCGGGTTCGGCTCGCCGCGGGCACGATGGCCGCGATGTCGGGACGAGAGCGAATGGCGCAACGACACTTCCTGAGGGCCCTGGAACGGTATCCGAGCCACCCGGTGCTCGAGCGACAGCTTCGGAAGCTGGATCGCCCTCAGCCGCGCCGGGAACAGTCGATCGATCCGGAACGGCTCCTGGCGAAGTCCCGGGTTCGTCCCGGTCATCTGGCGGTGCTCTACGCCGGAAGCGGAGAGGTGGCGAAGGCTCTCACCTGGCTGGAACGCGCCGTCGCCGCCCACGACCCCACGATCCTTTTCTTCCGGTTCGATCCCCGCTGGGACGAACTGCGGGGACATCCCCGGTACAGGCGGGCCATGCGGACCGCCGGCCTCGCTTCCTGAGAGTTTCCTGATCGTTTCCCGACGGCTTGTCCGGGGAAGCGAAGTTAGCCTGGGTTCGTCATGAGGTATCCGACCCGCAAAGCGGGTACCCCGGCCTCCGATCCGGTCGCGCCGACGTACGCGGGGTACCCACTCCGACAGGGTGAGTCGCGAACCTGAGCCGTTGACGTATGCCAGACCCATGAATAGCCCAGACTGGGCTGAGCAACAGGGGATTCCCAGCATGATCGATCACCGTTCGACCCAACGTCCGCCTCCTCACGTCGTCACGGTCCTTCTCATCCTCACGGGTCTTCTCTTCCTCTCGGCCGGACACGCCGCCCCCGTGGTGGTGAGTAAAACTCCGTGTAGAGCTCTCGAATACGTGGAGACCACGATCCGACTGGAGCCGGGAATCGATCTCTTCGCCCGGCGAGCCGGTAGCGGTCCCGCCGTGGTGATCCCGGGCGATTTCCTGCTCTTCCAGGACCTCTGCTCCCTGGCCGAGGACCTCACCGTCGTCTTCTACGACATGCGGAACCGGGGGCGCTCCGGCCGGGTCACCGACGGGGGTCGGCTCACCCTGGAAGCGGACGTCCGGGACCTGGAGGCGGTCCGAAGCCACTACGACCTCCCCCACGTCAGCCTCGTCGGATACTCCTACCTGGGGAAGATGATCGTCCTCTACGCCCTGGAGCATCCCGAGCGCACGGAGCGGCTCGTTCAGCTCGGGGCGGTCCCCATGGATCCCGACCGGCCCTTCCCTCCCGATCAGCGAGAAGTCCGGGAGATCCCGGAGGAGGAGCTCCGGCCTCCCCGGGAGCTTCAAGCGGAGGGATTCCACGAGGAACGGCCCTCCGAGTACTGCGAACGGGAGCGGGAGGTGATCGCGCCGCTCCTGGTAGGGGATCCCGACAACGTCGCGAATCTCTCCCCTCGCTGTCACCTCCCCAACGAGTGGCCTGTGAACCTGGCCTTCCACATGGAACATCACTACCTGGCCTCCAGCCGGCACGTCGTGGTTTCGTCCACCGAGGCTTCCAGAGTGGAGGCGCCGGTACTGACGATCCATGGAACCCGGGACCGGAACGCACCCTACGGGGGCGGCCGGGAGTGGGCGGCGAGCCTCCCGGGAGCTCGCCTCCTGGCGCTACCCGGCGTGGCTCACGCGATCCCGGCCGAGGTGGAGCTGACACCGATCCTCCGGAGCTTCCTGCGGGGACGATGGCCCGAGGGCTCCGAGACCGTGGATCCCGCGACCGACGCGACTCGTTCTCAGCTGAAGGCCTGGGACCTGGTGAAGGAAGCCCACTCACTCCATGTCTCCGAGCCCTGGCCCCCGGGGCGAGCCTTTCGCATGGTCTTCGAGGGTGCTCTGTTCCTTCGCTCCCAGGGCCGCTCCGCAGAGCCCCCCTTCGATCCCTTCCCGGTCCACACCGAGATCGTGGTCGGTCCGGAGGGCGATCGCCTGGAGTGGACCGAGGAGCTCCAGTGGCCGGACTTCCTGGCCCGCCACCGCGTGGTGGTCAACCCGGAGGAGAGCTTCACGGTGAACCTGGCCACCGGGGCCGTGAGCTCTCCCTACACCGAGGCCCGGGAGCTCCTGGCCCGGGCGATCCGCCGGCATCCCGGTCTCCTCCTCCGCGAGATACTCGACGAGCCAGCCTCCCTCCGGTTCGCGGGTGTCCGGGTCGACGACGACGAACGGCTCGCGGTGGTCTCCGGGCTCCATCGGGGGGAGCGGCTCGACCTCCTCCTGGGGAGAGGCGGCCGGCTCCTCGGATTCGGCCGCATCGTGGACGAGCCGATGTACGGCGACGCCTACGAGGAGATCCGGTTCCTGGGCGAGGGGAGCTTCGACGAGCTACCCGGTCCGGAGAGGATCGAGCGCGAGCTGGTCGGGCTGGCCTCGACGGCAGATCTCGAGGTGATCGAGGCCGAGCTCCTGCCTCTGGAGGCGACCGACTTCGGACGTCCCTTGTCGGTTCCCGCCGGTGAGGACGCCGACATGGACCGAGCGGAGGGAGAACCTCCATCAACCGCCGAGAGGACCGCCTCCTTCGATCAGCTCGCGCCCGAGATCTGGCTCGCCACCATCCCGGGTCGCCAGGACTACCGGTCCCTGGTCGTCGAGCGAAAGGACCATCTGGTTCTCGGAGAGGCTCCGCTCGGAGTCGAGGAGACGAACGATCTCCTGGAGATCCTGGCCACCCGCTTCCCGGACAAACCGGTGCGCTGGGTGGTGGTGACTCACCACCACTTCGACCACTCCGCGGGCATCCCGACGGCGGCCGAAGCCGGGGCCACGGTCGTGACCACACCGGGGAACCGGGAGCTTTTCCTCCGGGCGATCACGGCGCCCCAAACGGTTCGGGGCGAGGGGATCCCGAAGGTGGAGCCGGAGATCCGGGTGGTGGAGGAGCGGCTCTCGATTCCCGGTGGTCTCCCGGAGGTGGTGGCGATCTCGACGGGACCGAACGCCCACGTCGAAGAGATGCTCGTGCTCCATCTTCCGGCCGAAGGCATCCTCTTCCAGGGCGACTTCCTCCGCTTCCCGGCCACGCCCGACGATCCGCTCCGTCCCCAGGCCCGGGATCTCCTTCGCATCATCGAGGAGCTGGACCTGGCAGTGGATCGGATCGCC
>JAWVZJ010000376.1:0-3077 GCA_033722255.1 Thermoanaerobaculia bacterium
GCCACGTTGGAGGTGTTGAAGGAGGTGGTGGGGATGGGAATCCGATCTCCGATGTGGAGAGAGCCCTTTTCTCCCTCCGTGATCCGGAGCTGGGGTTGGGCCAGCACCTGGGAATTGGTGTCGTTCTTGACGAAGGAGTAGAGAAAGCTGGGGATGGTGAAGGCCCAGTTCTGCTGGGTGACGTTCTCCAGGTCCGGCCAGCGGATCGTGGCGTCCTGGCCGAAATCTAGGCTCTGACCGATCTGGTAGCTGGAGAGGCTCACCCCCAGCTCCCGGAGCTTGGAGCTGTTCACCTGGAGCAGCTCCACGTCGACCACCACTTCGGCCTTCGCCTTGTCGATGGTGTCCACGATCCGCTCCGCCACCCGGACTCGGTCGGCGGAATCCCGCATGATGATGGCGTTGAGCTGGTCGTTCGCCGCCACCTTCTTAGCGTCGACCATCGTCCGCAACGTCGTCAGGACATCCTTGACCTCGGCGTTGGAGAGGAAAAAGCTCTGGATCACCTGATCCTCGTAGGCCCGACGGTTCTGGGGTGTGTCGGCGGCGATCAGGATGGTGTGCTCGTCCAGGACCTTGTAGAAGTGTTGGGCGGCCCGCATCACGATCTCCAGGGCATCCTGGGCGGTGACGTCCTTGAGCTCGATGGCGATCTCCTGCTCCTTGAGGTTGGGATCGAAGAGGATGTTGATCCCGAAGGCCTTCCCCAGGGCTCGGTAGATGTCCTTCACCGGCACCGGGTTCGGGAATTCCAGGGAGATCGGCTCGTCGGATCGGGGAGCGAGCATCGGAGGCTGCGCCCGACGCCGGGCCTCCTCCTTCATCTGCTCCAGGGTCTCGAGCTCTCCCTCGCCCAGGGAGCGCCGCCGGAGCTCCTCCCGGACCTTCCCCATCTCCACCAGCGCGTACTGGTTCGTGGGATCGAGCTGGACAGCCTGCCGGTACTCGAGGAGGGCCCGCTGGAGGGCCCCGGCCTCGTGGAACCGCTTCGCCGCCTCGAAGTGCTCCTGGGAGGCCTGCATCTTGGCCCGGATCAGGGCCGTCCGGTAGTTGATGTTGTTCGGTGCCCGCTCCACCAGCTCCAGGTACCGCATCACGGCTTCGTCCCAGTTGCCCGCCTGCTCGGCGACCTGGGCCTGTCGATAATCCCCGAAGGTGCTACACGCGGAGATCGAAAGGAGCAGGAAGAGGGTCGCGCAGACTCCCCGGGCGGCACGTCGCATCGATCTGGTCTCTCCGAACGTCATCGGCTCCCTCCTACCGGAAGTCGTTTCGCGGGTTCCTCCGGACACTTCACGAAGCTCAAGGCCAGGGATTCGAATCCGATCTCTTCCACGATGAACTCTCCCTGAATCCGTCCACCTTCTCGTACGTTGTAGATCTCCTCTCCGCGGACGATCACGGCGATCTCTCCCCCTTCCGGGCCGAAAAACCCCAGGTATTCCAGGTCGGACGCGGAGGGAGGCCGGCAACGCTCCTCCTTCGGCTCCGGCGGCGAAGGAGGCGGCTCCTTCTTCTTCGGCTCCGGCTCGGGCTCCGGCTCGGGCCTGGGAGGTGGGGCCGGCGGACGGGGCTTCGGAGCATACCGGAACGGGTTCCGACCCACCTCGAACTCCCCGCCCCCCCTCTCCAGGGCCGCGAGGTTCAAACCCACGATCTCGGTCTCCAGGGGAGCCCGGCTCGCCTCCTCCCGGAGTCGGCTGCTGCGCTCGGCGAGGCTCTCGCCGGGGGGAGTCCTTCCCTCGTCTCCTCCACCCCAAAGCGCCAGGAGGCCGATGACGGCCACGACGCCCAGGATCCCCAGCAGGATCCTCTCCCGGGACCGGAGCTTCACGTCTCCTCCCGGACGGTGACCCCGGGGGCGTGGAAGAGGGTGGAGAGCCGCAATCGGACGCTCAGGACGCCCGGATCGGATTCCGTCACCCCGATCTCCTCCAGGATCAAGAACCTCTCCGAGAGCTCCAGGAAGTTGATGAAGCGCCGCAGCTCTTCGTAATCGCCCCGGACCCCGAAGCTGATCGTCTCCCGGACCAAGCCGTGCTCCTCTACGGGCTCTTCGGCGTATCGGATCGACTCGGGACCGTCGAGACCCGCCCGGGAGAGGAGGTTCTTGACCCGGAGCATGATCTCGGTGAGTCGCTCCGCCTCGGTTCCCAGACGCTCCAGCCGGAGGCGCTGGATCGCGTCCTCCGTGGTCACGGCCCTCGCCACGAGGCTCTCCCGTTGCTCACGCCGCGAGGTGAGGTCGGCCAGCTCCTCCTGCCGTTCCTCCAGCGCGCCGCTCACCGCCGCGATCCGGGCCTGGATCACGACCCGATACCCCAGGAGCAGGCCTAGATTCAGCAACAGAAAGACCAGAGCCGAGGCCCAGAGCTTGGCCCGCCGGGACCAGAGGTCGACGAGCCGGTTCATCGGCGGCCTCCCGGCGGCCTCGACGCCGAGGGACGGGGAGGCGTCGGGACCACGTCCCGCCCCGGCTCCGGGGAGCCTGGGGTGGCGGAGGTCTCCCGGCGAGTCTCCGAACGACGGCCGGTCCGGACCGTTTCCTCTCCAGCCTCCGGCGCCTGCCGAGAGCGGATCGCGGGCCTCCCATCGGCCTCCCTCGAGGGCGGAGGCGGAGCTCCGGTCGTCCCCTCGACTCTCCGGGTCGGGGCGGACCGTGGAACCGCTCCCTCCGCCTCGGACCGCTCTCCCGGGGGGGAGGAGTCTCTCCGGGCCCTGGGGTCCGATCCCCGGCCGGGGCGGTCGCCATCTCCTCTCCTTCCCGGATCGCCGACGGAGTGGCCGGCACCTCCTCGATTCCCTTCTCGACCCGAGCCAGAGGTCCGGGATCGGCCGGCTCCGGTCCCTCCGGGAGATAGGTCACGCTGAGCCGGAACCGGAGGCTGTTGTCGCTCTCCCGGGTCTCGCTGGCGAGCTCCGGATCCCGGAACCGGGAGCTGGCGAAGAGCTGATCCAGGAACGTCAGGAGGGCCTCATCATCCCGGGCGTTTCCCCGGAGAGACAGGCTGGCTCGATCCTCTCGTGCCGCCCGGCGTGCGGCGGCCCGGACCGGATCGACCTCCGATCCCGGGGGC
>JAWVZJ010000377.1:0-3068 GCA_033722255.1 Thermoanaerobaculia bacterium
CGCTCGGCGTCCACGAAGCTCAGATCCGCCAGGTGCTCCCTTCCCACGAGCTGATCCCGGACCTCGACCTGACCCATCGATCCGTGGAGCTCGGCTTCGAAGGCGTGCCCCCGGTTCCAGGATCCCCGGTTGTCGATCCGGAATAGTACGAACCCCTCCTGCACGAAGAGCTGATCCGTGGCTCCCGTCCAGGACCGGGTCACGGTCTGGCCGTGGGGCCCACCGTAGACCTTCTGGATCGCCGGGCAGGGGGTCTCCTCCGTGCAGTGTGGGGGACGTAGCACCTCGTAGTAGAGCGTCGTTCCGTCCGCGGCCTCCGTGGTTCCCAGCTCCGGGACCACGTGGCGAGGCAGATAGGGCGCGTAGGGGTGGTCCGAGTCCAGCCGGTTCTCCTCGATCCAGCCAATCCGCTCCCCGTCCGCGTGGTAGAGACCGACCCGGGGAGGCTGGGCGGGATCGGAGTAGGTCCCCACGTATCGCCGGGCGTCCGGTCCCATGGAGACGCTCCAGACGCCGCCGAGGGGAGTGATCCGCTCCCGTTCCACCCCGTCCCTCCGGAACGAGACCACGTAGAGGTGGGATTCCAGGGGCGTGTCCGCGGTCCCGGTGAAGTACACGAGCCCGTCGTCCTCGTCGACGCCGACGATCTCCTCCACCACCCAGGGCCCCGAGGTCACCTGGCGCTGGAGCTCGCCGTCCCCGCGGTAGAGGTAGACGTGCCGGAATCCGTCCCGCTCCGAGAGCCAGAGGAACTCATCACTGGTCTCGAAGGGGGTGAAGCCGTCGGTCACGTTGATCCAGGTCTCGGCGGTCTCCCGGAGAATTCGCTCCGACTCGCCGGTCTCCGGGTCCACCGCCAGCAGGTCCAGACGCGTCTGGTCCCGGTTCAGCCGCTGGACCACGAGGCTCTCGGACGCCTCCACCCAGTCCACCCTCGGGAAGTAGACCTCGGGGTCGTCCCCGAGCTCGACCGGGACCCGCTCATCGTTCTCGAGATCCAGGACGAAGAGCTCGCTGACGGCGTTGGGACGGCCGGTCCGGGGATATCGTTGCGGCACCACCGCCACCTCGTCGGCGGCGATGTCCACACGCTCGATCACCTCCACGGGGGACTCGTCGACCCGGAAGTAGGCGAGGAACCGGTCGTCCGGCGACCACCAGTAGCCGGTGTAGCGATTGAACTCCTCTTGCACCACGAACTCGGCCACGCCGTGGGAGACCGTTCCCTCGCCCCCGGTGGTCAGGGCCCGCTTCTCGCCGGATTCCAGATCGAAGGCGAAGACGTCCTGGTCCCGGACGTAGGAGACGTAGCGTCCCCCCGGGGAGATCCTGGCGTCGGTCTCGTGGGTCTCGGTGTCGGTGATCCGCCGGATCTCCAGGTCGTCCTCCACGTCCACGAAAAAGACGTCGCCCGCCAGGGGGACCAGCACCGCCCGGCCCCGGGAGTCCCAGTCGTAGTCCACGATGCCCTTCTCCCGGATCCGCATCCGCTCCCGCCGGGCCTTCTCCTCCTCCGAGATCTCGGTCCCTTCGGGTACGAGGGCCGTGGAATCGACGAGACGCCACTCCTCCCCCGTGCGGGTGTCGTGGGCCCAGAGATCCAGGACCTCGAAATCCTCCTCCTTCGGCTTCAGAAAGGTGACCAGGGAACCGTCCGGGGAGAACTCCAGTTTCCGGGGCGTCGGCCCGGAGAGGGCTGGATCCTCGTACAGTCGCTCCACGGTCAACCGGGGAGCCTCCTTCGTCGAAGCGGCCGCTCCCAGGCCGCCGACCGTTCCGATCAGGGCGAGAGAGAGGGTGAAGACGGACTGTTTCTCGAACATTGGCGACCCTTCAGATGGGCTCGATCGGAGATCTAATCCGAGGCCGGGTGTCGTCGCCTCGAGGGCGCGATCCGGTCCCGAAGTGGGTTCCCTTCGAGCTTATCTGGATGACCCCGGCCGGGCCCGGCCCCGGGGAGGAGTATCGCGATCCGGACGGTGGGGACCGGTGGCCGGCCTCCGCCCCGTCCTCCGAGCGGATCTCTTCGAAGATCACCCTCTCGTGAAGGTGAAGTCGGTCGTGGCCTCTCCACCCTCTTCTACCGTGACCTCGGCGGTCCTCGTACCCAGCTTCTCGTGCCAGACCTGGATCTCGTACGTCCCCGGGGGCAAACCGGAGATCTCGAAGTCCCCGTCGGGACCGGTGGTGTCGAAGTACGGATGGGACATCACCGCCACCCAGGCGTTCATCCAGGGATGGACGTCGCACTTGACCCGGAACATGTCCTCGGGACTCTCGAGGGTCTCCTGGGCCGTCGTTCGCTCCGCCGGCATCCCGATGTTGAACTCCCGGTTCTTGTCCGGAAGAGCGTGCACGTTGTGGAGAAGACCGTCCGAATTCTCGAACTGCAGGGGCTGGCCGGCCATGACTCCCACCACGTGGGGTGTGTACTGACAACCCTCCTGATCGATCACGACCGGCTCCTCCGGTACCGGCCATCGGGCATCGGGCAAGCCGCTCGTCACTTTCACGAAGACGTTGCCCAAGCTCTCTTCGTCCTCCCCCAGGACCAGAACATTGGGCTGGACGGGCTCGTCGTGCTTCTCTTCGCAGGCGGGATCCGCGTCCATGCTGATCGGTTTGAGGTCCGGAATCGGCCCGTCGTAGGTCACGTGGCCGGTGATTCTGGCCGTACCGGTCGGGGCCTGCTCCCTCGTCGGGGTCGGGGCCTGGGATCGGGTTTCTCCCGGCTCCTCGCTGACTGCCGGAGCCTCCGCGCTCTCGGGAGCCTCCTCCGCCCCACCGCCGCACCCGAGGGTCAGGATGCCGGCGAGGCCCACTGCCATCAGAACCTTCGTCCAATCGTCGCTGCGTCCCATGCCTGCTACCTCCTCCTTCGAGTCTCTCGTGCCGTCCTTCGGTCGTGCTGGCGGGGTCCGGCGAGTCTCCCCGCCCCCCCTTGGTGGATAAGCAACAGCCGTACCAGAAGACGTCATGTCGCGCAATCTCGACCTCGCGTCGGAACTTCTGGAGCTCCGGATCCCGCCGTCGTGGTCCGGGCAGCAAACTGCAGCCGAACAGGCCCC
>JAWVZJ010000378.1:0-3053 GCA_033722255.1 Thermoanaerobaculia bacterium
ACCACCCGGTCGGCGAGGGATTCCTCTCCCGGGCCGGCGAGGACCCCGACTGCCCGGCCGCTCCGGGCCACGATGGTGCCGGCGATCCGGCCCCATCGCTCGGGGGGATACTCCTTGTTTCCCCAGCCGGCTCCCGGCTGGATCAGGACCGGGGTGTGGAGACTCCCGGAGGAGCCCTCCGGAGTGGGTAGCTCCCCGATCGCCCCGGGGTCGAACCCCAACTCCGGGTCCGGGAGGCCCATGGCCCGCAGCAGAGTCGCCGTCCGCTCCACCACGTGGTCGCCTCGAAGAGGAACCGATCGATTGATCCAGAGAGCGCTCGAGGGCTCCCGGCGATCGCCGCGCTGGGCTCCGATCCGCCAGCGAGCTCCCGACAGTCGGGCGATGACTCCGGCCTTGTGATTGCCCATCAGATCCAGGGCGACGTCCGGGCGAAAGTCCCACATTTCCCGGAGGAAGCGGCCGATCGACCGGAACGTTCGAGGCCGGAAGGGTCGTTTGCGCCATCTCCGGAGCCGGACCCGGATCAACCGGTCCAGGGCCGGGTGATTCTCGAGGATGGGGGCAAACGGGTCCTCCACGACCCAGGCCAGGGACGCCTCCGGACGATGCGCGGCCAGGGCACCGAGGGTCGGAAGGCAGTGGACAACGTCCCCCAGGGCACTGGTCCGAATCAGGAGGATCCGGGGAGGGCGCCCCAGGCGATCCAGAGGGAGGGCCTCGGGTTCGGAGCTCAACCCGACAGGGCCTCCATCTTCTGGATGCGCCGGATCAGATCGCTGGTGGCATGATCCTTCGGGTCGCCCACCAGGGCCGTCCGGCCGCCGTAGGCCTGGACACACTCGAACTCCGGCACCTTCTCGGGAGATCCGTAGTCGGGACCCTTGCAGTGGACCTCGGGTCGGATCCGCTCCAGCACCGGTTCCGGGGAGTCCCCGGAGAAGAGGACCACCGCATCCACCGGCTCCAGGGCGGCCAGGAGCTCGGCCCGCTCCGGAGCGGGGACGATCGGTCGTCCCGGGCCCTTGAGCCGCCGTACCGACTCGTCGTCGTTCACGGCGACCACCAGACGATCGGCCTCCGCCCTCGCTCCCCGGAGATATCGGAGATGACCGACGTGGAGGAGGTCGAAGTGTCCGTTGGCCATGGAGATCGTCTCCCCCCTCTTCCGCCATTCCCGGGCCCGGATCTCGAGCTGGTCTTCGGTCAGTATCTCTCCCATCGTGCCTCCTCCAGGGGTCGGGGATCGGTTCGGACGGACTCGGTGAGCTCGTCGGGAGAGAGAGTGGCCGTTCCCCGTTTCATCACCACCCGTCCTCCGGCGTAGTTGGCCAGCAGGGCCGCCTCCAGGGGGGAGCCTCCGGCGGCGATCGTCAATCCGAAGGCCCCGATGACCGTATCCCCGGCTCCGGTGACGTCGGCGACCTCGTCGGTTCCGTGGATCGGGATCCGGACCCAGCCGTCCTCGAGGAAGAGGGCCATCCCGCTGCTGCCCCGGGTCACCAGGAGGAAGCGGGCGCCTAGGTTCGAGAGGATGCGGCGACCCGCCCGCAGGAGGCGCTCGTCGTCGTCTCCCAGAGTCTCCCCCACGAGGACTTCGGCCTCCTCTTCGTTCGGCGTGGCCCCGTCGAGGCCCCGGAACTCCCCCAGCCGGTGCCGGCTGTCGCAGAGGATGGTGCCCCGGTCTCCCAGCGCCCGACGGCAAGGGGCTACCAGGTCCGGGATCGCCCCTCCGTATCCGTAGTCGGAGAGGATGGCGACCTCGACGCCTTCGGCGAGGTCCCGGAGCCGCTCCTCCAGATCTCTGCGGTCGGCCTCGTCGAGCGCGACGGCATCCTCCACGTCGTATCGGACCACCTGTTGTTTGATCGAGTGTCGGCCGCCGGCCAGGATCCGGGTCTTGGTGGGGGTGCGGTAGGAGGACCGTCGCCGGATTCCGTCCACCGGAACGCCTCGGCCCTCGAGGTCGCTCAGGAGGGCCTCTCCGTTCTCGTCGTCACCGACGAAGCCGACGGGGACCAGACCTCCGCCCAGGGCGGCAACGTTGGCCACCGCGTTCCCTCCGCCTCCCGGCACGATCCCCTCGCCCTCGTACCGGAGGATCAGGACGGGGGCCTCCCGGCTGATCCGCTTCGGGGAGCCCTCGATGAACCGGTCTACCACCAGGTCCACGATCATCAGGACGGGCCGTCCCTCCATGGCCTCCACCAGGGAGTGGAGGCGAGACGGGGTGGGAGTTTCCGGGACGGAGGTCACGGCAGGAGTCTACCGGCCGGGGGTCGGTTGACGCAGTCCGGCGATTCCCGAACGGGACGGCTTTTTTTCCTTGTTCCCGGGACCTGACTCCAGGAAAGGTAAACGACCACCGGGTTCGGCCGTTCCTCTAATGGGCGGTATGTGGAGGTCGCATTTCGAGGGGGTCTGGTGTGACCCCGCCAAGCGAGGCGTCAGGGAGACACGGTGGCGAAGAAAGGCTCGTCCGTCGGAGCGGCCACGCCCGAGGATCGGACGATCTCTCGAATCGATCCGTGAATCGTCAGTGTCGGAGGCTCGTACTCGAGACGCGGTTGTCCTCCTCTGGATTGGGTATTACCGGCCCGACCTCCCTCCTCTCGGGGCGAAGCCTCTCTTTCGTCGATTGAGCCCAAGCTCACCTCCGTACGGTCTGCAATAGCTCGAAAATCCTATCACGTCCGAGCCTTTCGGCGAGCTCCAGAACGGTTTCTCCCGAAGGGGTCGTCGCCGATGTGACCGCTCCGGACTCGAGGAGCTGGGCGACCATTTCGTGATGGCCCTCCCTCACCGCGAGCAGGAGGGGAGTCCAGCCGCCACTGTCGGCTCGATTCGGATCGGCGCCGAGCTGGAGAAGCGTCCGGGCAGTGGCCAGCGCGCCGCGCCGTGACGCCATCCCCAGGGGCGTCGACCCTTCGTAGAGAGCGTCCACATCCGCTCCTCGCTCGACCAGCTCCTCGATGATCGCCGTCTCCCGGTTGGCGGTGGCGACGAGGAGCAGAAGATCGATGCGGTCCTCCAGCGGCTGTTCCGCCCGGCGG
>JAWVZJ010000379.1:0-3050 GCA_033722255.1 Thermoanaerobaculia bacterium
GAGCCGCCCTGGCCTTCCTGCTGGTCCTGCCTCACCTGGTCTGGCAGCTCCATCACGGCTGGCCGACCCTCGAGTTCGTGGCCAATGCCCGTCTCTACAAAATCGCCTACGGGGGACCCCTGCCCTTCCTCGGTGAGGCGGCCCTCATGGTCGGTCCCCCCTCCCTCCTGATCTGGCTGCCGGGGCTCGCCTGGCTCCTGCTCAGGGGAGCCGGAGGACGCTACCGGGCAGTGGGTCTCTCCCTCCTCGGGGTTCTTCTCTTTCTGGCTTTCCAACCGAGCAAGGCGTACTACGCGAGCCCGATCTTCGTGGTCCTCTTCGCCGCCGGATCGGTGGCCCTGGAGGACTGGAAGCCGGGCGGGCGCTGGCTGATGCCGGCCGTCGGAGCCCTCCTCGTCGCCGCGACCCTCGCCACCGGACCCCTCTTCCTTCCCCTCCTGCCACCCGAGAACACGGCCGCCTGGGGGCGCCGCCTCGGGTTCGTGCCCGCCGGCGGCGAGCGTCACGGTCCCACGGTGCTCCCTCAATACTTCGCGGACCGGTTCGGCTGGGAGGAGATGGCGGCGGAGGTGGCCAGGATCTGGAGCTCGATCCCCCCGGCGGAGAGGGACACGACCCTCGTCCTCACGTCGAACTACGGCGAGGCCGGGGCTCTCCGCTACTGGGCCGAGCGTTACCATCTCCCGCCGGCGGCGAGCCAGCACAACAACTTCTTCCTCTGGGGGGCCGACAAGGATCTCGACGACGTGACCACCGTGCTGGCCGTGGGGATCGACCCCGGAGATCTCGCCGAGGCGTTCCGGGAGGTGACTCCCGCTGGTGAGCTCCATCATCCCTTCGCCATGCCCTACGAGACGGGACCGATCCTGTGGATCGCCCGTCACCCGAAGGTGGACCTCGAGGAGAGCTGGCAGCGAGGCAAGAGCTACATCTGAGGGAATCCCACCGGGAGCCTGGTCGAGAAGTCGTGGCCGAGCTCCTCTCCCCGAGGAAACCGGCCTTCCATCGTGGCTCGAGAGCTCCGATGGCAACGCCACCACCCACGCGTCCCGCGTGGGTCCCCGGCACGCGTCCCGCGTGGGTCTCCGGACCGCGAACGGGGAGAGATCGACGACGACATCCGCATCGGAGGGGAGATCGGACGGAAGGATCGCCGGCTCATCCCAGCACCGCCACCGCCTTCACTTGAGCGTAGACCTCCATTCCCTCCCGGAGATCGAGCGTCCGGACCGAATGGCTCGTGACCCGGCTCAGCAGCAGAGCCCGGCCCGCCCGGAGCTCCAACACGGCCTCCCCCTCCTCTCCCTCCCGGAGGGTCTCGATCCGGACCGGGAGGATGTTCAGGATGCTCGTGGCCTCGGGGCGCTGCCGGGCGACGCTCACGTCCCGGGCCTCGATCCGGAGGTGAGGGCTCGAAGTCGATCCAGACTCCCGGCCGGGGATCCGGAGAATCCCCGCTTCGGTCTCGATCACCGTGAGCTCCTTCGCCGAATCCCATCGAGGACTCCGCCCGATCAGCACCACGCCCAGTCGGTCCCCGGATGCCATGGCGGGGGCCATGGAGACCACGTCACCCTGGTCCAGGATCCGCCCGTTCTCCACTCGGATCACCCGGTCCGCTAGCCGGAGGGCCTCCGGGAGCGAGTGGGTCACGTAGACGACGGGGATCTCCAGGCGCCGCAGGCGCTCCTCGAGAAAGGCCAGGAGACGGGATCGCGCCTCCTGGTCCAGGGCTCCCAGGGGCTCGTCCAAAAGGAGCAGCAGCGGATCCCGGAGCAGGGCGCGCCCCAGAGCCACCCGCTGCCGCTCTCCGCCGGAGAGGGAGGCGGGACGGCGGTGCTCCATCCCCGGCAGTCCCATCTCCCTCAGCATCTCTCCCACCTCCCCTTCTCCCCCGGGCCGCCCGGCCCGACGCCAGCCGTATCGCAGATTCTCGGTCACGGTCAGATGGGGGAACAGGGCCGAGCTCTGGAACACCATGCCGACCCGGCGCCGGTGGCTGGGGACGAACCGCCCTCGGGTCGCATCGAGCCAGATCTCCTCCCCCACCCGGACGGTTCCGGACGCCGGTCGATCGAGACCGGCCAGACACCGGAGAATCGTGGTCTTGCCGGCCCCGGAGGGACCGAAGAGGACGGTGATGCCCCGGTCGGCTCGAAAGTCGCACCCGAGACGGAACTCCGGCCGCACCAGCTCCAGGTCGGAGACGCGGACCGTCATCACTCCTCCCGGAGCCTCCGTCCCCCGCCCCAACCGTAGACCAGCAGGAGGGCCAGGAAGGAGAAGACGAGGAGTCCCGCCGACAGCCGGTGAGCGGCAGCGTAGCTCAGGCTCTCCACGTGGTCGTAGACGGCGATGGAGAGAACCCGGGTCCGGCCCGGGATGTTGCCTCCGATCATCAGGACCACCCCGAACTCCCCCACCGTGTGGGCGAAACCCAGGACCGAGGCCGCGACGAATCCCCTCCAGGAAAGAGGAACCACGACCGAGAAGAACCGATCCAGGGGACCGGCGCCGAGGGTCGCCGCCGCCTCGAGGGAGAGCCGCCGGACCCCCGAAAAGGCGGTTTGGAGGGGCTGGACCACGAAGGGCAGAGAGTAGAGGACCGATCCCACGACCAGACCCGGGAAGGAGAACACCAGGGGCTCTCCCCCCAGACGGCCCCAGAGCCTCCCCACCGGTCCCTCGGGGGAGAGAAGCACCAGCAGATAGAAACCCAGGACCGTCGGGGGAAGGACCAGGGGCAGGGCCACCACCGTCTCCACCACCGCCCGCAACCGGCTCCGGGAGCGAACCAGCCACCAGGCCAGGGGAGTCCCCAGCGTCAGGAGCACCACCGTGGTCACGGAGGCCAGGGCGAGGGTCAGGAGGACGACGGAGAGGGTCTCCTGGCCCACGGTCAATCCCCCACCCGATACCCGGCCCGAACCAGGAGCTTCCGGGCCGACTCCGATCGGAGGAACTCCAGAAAGTCCGCCGCCGAGCCGGACGAGCTGCCCGTCACCAGGCGCACCGCCTGCTGCTCCAGGGGACGATGCCAGTCGGCAGGC
>JAWVZJ010000380.1:0-3038 GCA_033722255.1 Thermoanaerobaculia bacterium
CGCAGACGTGCACAGGCGCGGGCCCACGGTGAAAGATCACAAAGCCCGCGCCGTCCCCTGACGGTCCCGCTCTCGGACCCGAAGGGCCGGCCCCAGACCATCAACTGGTCCTCTTCCGGTTTTCATCCCCATGAGTGCAACGAGCAACGCGAGGTGCATGTGGGGCTGCTTGGAATGAGTGTGTCGGGAGGGGCCGCCATGCGACGTCGGACTCGAACCGATTCCGGGGGCTCCGGGGAGGCTCGGCAGGGCGATGCCCGAAGCCCCGGCGGTGGCTAATTCCCTTGAGCATGCGGGTTCGGCGACCCTGGCGGGGAGTTTTGTGATACGCTCGGACCGGTTTCCAGGGTATCCAGGCAACAGGTCCGATGGCGGACGGCAGATCTTCGCGACGATGACGAGATGACCAGCGACGTACAGGCAGAGGGGGAGGCGGAGCGACCTCGCGTTCTGCTGCTGGACGACGTCGCCGAGGACCGGGCGCTGGCGGCCCGCCTGTTGCGGGAGGGGCTTCCCGCGGAGGTGGTCGAGGTCCGGGACGGGGTGGACTTCGCGTCGGAGCTGGCCGGAGGCGATTTCTCGGCCGTCGTCTCCGAGCTCCGGTACTTCTGGGGGGACTCGGCCGATGCCCTGGCCCTGGTGCGTCACCATCGGGCCCGGATTCCGATCGTTCTCTTCACTGCCGATGTCGATTCGAAGATCCTGGAGCGGATCTCGCGGGTCCGGGTCGACGCGGTGATCCCGAAGGACAGCGGCGGCTATCTGCGGCTTCCGGAGACTCTGGAGGAGCTCCTCGAAGAAGCACGGGAGGAGGTTCCGGAGAGTGGTTCCGAGACGAGAGCGAGGGAGGGATTGGCGGAGGAGGCTCCGACAGAGCTTCCCCACGAGCTGGTGGCCGCCCTCTCCCACGACCTGCAGGAACCCCTCCAACTCATCGCCCGGTACGCCGATCTCCTGGAGGAGCTCGAGGCGGACCGGGACCCGGACTGGAAAGGCGCACGGTACCTGGGTCACATCCAGGGAAGCGCGGAGCGGATGCAGGGCATGATCGACGCGGTCCTCGAGTATTCCCGCCTGGGATCTCCCATGGACCGGGCGGAGCCGATCGATCTGACCGAGAAGGTCGAGGACGCGCTGGCCAATCTCCGGGGCACGATCGACGAGACCGGGGCCGAGGTCACCCTGGAGCGCCTGCCGACGGTTCCCGCGGACGGAGACCAGATGGTCCGGCTCTTCCAGAATCTACTGGCCAACGCTCTGAAGTTCCGGGGCGACGGAGCCCCCCGGATCGAGATCGGGTGCGAGGAGGAGCCCCGCTCGTGGGTGGTCTTCGTCCGGGACGACGGGATCGGAATCCCCGAGGCCGACCGGGAGCGGGTCTTCGACCTCTTTCGCCGCCTCCGGCCGGACGCGAAGTATCCGGGGAGCGGGATGGGGCTGGCCATCTGTCGCCGGATCGTGGAGCGTCACGGGGGAGAGATCTGGGTCGCCTCGGCTTCCGGGCCGGGCTCGGAGTTCCGGATCCGGCTTCCGAAGATGAGGATGGAGCCGTCGGAGAAACCAGGCATCCGGGAGGTGGTCGAGAATGCGTGACCAGCCCCTGAGGATCCTGATCATCGAAGACAACCCGGCGGAGGCGGAGCTGGCCCGGGAGCTCCTGGCGGGCTCGCCGACGGTGGATTTCGAGGCCGAGTCCGTCCTGACCCTGGCGGAAGGCGTCGAGCGGCTGACCGAGGATCGGTTCGACGCGGTGCTCCTGGACTTCCACCTTCCGGACGGGGAGGGGGCGATCACCGTCGAGAAGGTCCGGGACGTCGCGCCGGAGACCCCGGTGGTGATCCTCACCAACCTGGACGACGAGGAGGCCGCCTTCGAGGCGATGCGTCTCGGGGCCCAGGACTACCTGGTCAAGCGGGACGTGGACCGGCGACTCTTGACCAGATCCCTCTGGTACGCCGTCACCCGGAGCGAGGTGGAGCGTGCCCGGCGCCGCAGCGAGGAACGGTGGGCCCTGGCGGCGGAGGGCGCCCACGACGGTCTCTGGGAGTGGGACATCCCGGAGGACACCCTGGAGCTCTCACCCCGCTGGCACGGGCTCCTCGGTTTCGAGGAGGGGGAGCTGGGAGAGACGTTGGAGACCTGGCTGGCCC
Organism: Thermoanaerobaculia bacterium; assembly: GCA_033722255.1. GTDB lineage: Bacteria > Acidobacteriota > Thermoanaerobaculia > Multivoradales > JAIOJS01 > JAWVZJ01. Next base: position 2,151 of record JAWVZJ010000380.1, read on the forward strand.
GGGTCCATCCCCGGGACCGGCCTTCGTTGGAGGCGGCGCTGGAGGCCCATCTCGAGGGCGAGGACGACCACTTCGAGCACGAACACAGGATCCGGGACAGCGAGGGCCGGTACCGGTGGGTGATTCAGCGGGGACTGGCCGTCCGGGACGCAGAGGGGGCTCCCTACCGAATGGCGGGATCGATGAACGACATCACGGCCCGGAAGCGGGCCGAAGCCCAGCTCGCCCACGACGCCATCCACGACCCCCTGACCGGGCTTCCGAACCGGGCTCTCCTGCGAGACCGACTGGATCAGACCCTTCGACATGTCCATCGGCAGGACGAGGATCACTGCGCCCTCCTCTTCCTGGACATCGACCGGTTCAAGAACGTGAACGAGAGTCTCGGCCATGACGCCGGGGACGAGCTCCTTCAGCTCATCGCCGAGCGTCTGGTGGCGGTGGTCAGGGAGGCGGACACCGTGGCCCGGCTGGGAGGGGACGAGTTCGCGGTCCTCGTCCACGATGTGGAGGAGGTTTCGGACGCCGGACACGCCGCCGGCCGGATTCTGGAGCAGCTCACCGAGGCCTTCCGGGTGGCGGGGTCGGAGGTCTACGCCGGCACGAGCATCGGGATCAGTCTCAGCGCCAGCGGCTACGAGCGGTCCGACGACATGATCCGGGACGCGGAGATCGCCATGTATCGGGCCAAGGCGGCGGGCAAGAACCGGTACGAGGTTTTCGACGAAGAGATGCATCGGAGAGCCGTGACCCTCCTGAAGATGGAGACCGATCTGCGGCGGGCCCTGGAGCGAGACGAGTTCGTGATGCACTACCAGCCGGTGGTCTCGCTAACCAGCGACGAGCTGGTGGGATTCGAGGCCCTGGTCCGGTGGCAGCATCCGGAAC
>JAWVZJ010000381.1:0-3009 GCA_033722255.1 Thermoanaerobaculia bacterium
AGTCGCCGGAAAGGCTGATCTTCCGGGCCGTTCTGGCCAGATCCAGGATCGGGTCCGAGACGACCCGCTGCAACCGGACCGCCACCAGCAGCGAGGCCACGACCACCGCTCCCAGGATCAGGAGGCTCAGGAGGAGGTCCCGGCGGATCCTGTCCCAGAGCTCTTCGGTGGAGAACCGCAGGTAGAGCGTCCCGTAGGTCCTCCCCTTCTGGACCACCGGCTCCACGACCTCCAGCCTGCCGTCCCGGATCCTCGGACCGGCCCACCGATCCGGAATCTCCGGGGGAGGCTTCCTCTCTCCGAAGCTCGCGAAGAGGTCTCCCTGGAGATCGTAGAGGAAGGCCGCCTCCAGAGTGGGGATCGTCTCCAGCGCGTCGAGGCTCTCCGTCGCCGCCTGCTGATCTCGAAAGGCGAGGTCGGCCACGGTGTAGCTGGCCACCACCCGGGCCGTCAGGAGTCCGGCCTCCCTGGCCTCCTGTCGATAGACCCGGATGTCGGCCCAGGTCGACAGGGCGAAGGCCAGGACCAGAGCGCCCGCCACCACCCCTCCGGTGATGAGCATGAGCCTCGTCCTGAGCGAGCCGCGGCGAATCACGAGCCGGGCTCCACGAGTCGAGCCAACCGGAGAAGCTTCGAGCTCAGGCGGAGCTCGCTGGCGGCGGCCGATTCACGATTGACCTCGAACCCGACCCGTCCCTCCGTGAGGAAGAGATTGATGTGGATGCCCCGGCGGGCGAATCCCTCGGTACCCCCGATGGTCAGGACGTGTTCCCGCTTCGCCCGTTCCACGACCCGGGACAGGCTGTCCTCCTCGGTCTCGCTCACGTAGACCAGGTGACACTCGTCCATCTGGTCCGGGCTCTCCAAGGTCCGGAGCTCGATCGGACGTCCCGGGCGGTCCCGGAGCACCGGGGCCAGCCGGCGGCCCAGGGGATCCGACCCCAGGACTCCGAGGATCAGGGGTTCTTCCGGATCCTCCGGTACCTCCTCCGAAGGCCATTCCACGAAGTCGGGGAAGCGGCTCACCATCTCCGCCTTGAGCTCGTACTCTCCGACCTCCGCCTTCAGACCGCTCACGGCCGTGGCGGCGAGGACCAGAGCCAGGGTCGAGCCCAGGAGGAGTCCGGGACGTTGCATCGACGATTCACGGCCATCCCCGGCGGCCGCGGGACCTCCTCTCCCTGTCGTTCTTCGTATCGATTTGCGTTTCGCGCCGAGGTCTCGCCGCATCATACCGTGTTACGATCTCCGGGATCCGATGTCCATCAGGGCCGCCCGTCTCGCCGTCGCCGGGATCCTCCTGTCCACCCTCCCCGGGACGAGCGTCGCCGTGCCCCCGGAGGATCTGCGGAATCTCAGCCTGGAAGAGCTGATGGAGGTTCCCGTCGTGACCGCCTCCCGGTGGGAGGAGAGCCTCGGATCCGCCCCGGCCACCGTCCTCGTCCTGACCGGTCACGAGCTCGCCGATCGAGGCTACGGCGACCTGTCCGAGATTCTCGAGGATCTACCGGGAATGGACCCCGTGCGCCCCTACGGGGCCACCTGGTTCAAGAGCTACTGGCGGGGGTTCCGGAACGACATCGGGTCCTCGTTCCTTCTCCTGTTGGACGGAATGGAGCTGAACCACCTCTACTTCCGGACCGCCCACGTCCTCTCCTCGATCCCCCTCGGAGCCGTGGAACGGATCGAGGTGGTCTACGGCCCCGCCTCCTCCGTATACGGGGCCAACGCCTTCATGGGCGTCATCAACATCCTCACCCGGAAGGCACCGGAGAGGGGAGTCGCGAGCCGGCTCCGGCTGGAGGGAGGAGAGCGGGAGATCCGCATCGGAGACGGATGGGCCGCCGGCCGTATCGGAGCCTGGAGCTATCGCCTCGCGGGCCGATGGGCCGAAGGGAATCTCGATCCCGACGACGCCGAAGGCTATCCGTTCTCCGAACCCGATCTCTACTCCGATCCCCGTCTCTGGGGCGGCTTCGCCGCCGACTCCCGCTTCGGCGGAAGATTCTCGTCTCCCTGGCGAAACCGGGGATTCGACCTACGCCTGGAACGGGGCGCGCTGGAGCTGGGAGCCACCTTTTTCGAGACCTCCAGCGGGTACGGAGTCGAATACGCCGCGGACCGGGCCCAGAATCTCGCCGTCTGGCGCCGGCCCGACCTCGGGATCCACCTCCGATGGCAGACGGAGGTCGGAGAGCGTCTCTGGTCGTCCACCCTCCTGCGCTACCGGGAGAGCGACGTGGACGAAGAGTCCTTCTTCGTGGAGGCTTTCGAGGTCGACGTGGAGGAGGGGGATCCCCGGCGGGTCGACGTCTCGGTCTGGGCGGCGGAGAACCGGAGCTGGACCCTGGTTCAGGACCTCGAGCTCCGCCTTCGGGACGATCTCGATCTCTCCCTGGGCCTCGAGGTCGAGGAGAAGGACCTCCAGAAGGCCTACGCGACGGCCTTCGGGCCCTCCCTGCCTCCCGGGGAGGTCGCCCTGGCCACCTATCCCTTCCCCACCCCCGGGGGCCAGGTGGGCCCGGAACGGAACCGGATCGAGACCCGGGACCTCGGTCTCTACGTCCAGAGCCGGTGGGAGATCGGTCGGGGACAGAGCGTCCACGCCGGCGTCCGGTGGGACGACAACTCCGAGTACGGCAGCGAGGTGACCTACCGAGGCGGCTGGGTCGGAAACGTGGGCCCCTGGGTGCTGAAGGCTCTCTACGGGGAGGCGTTCCAGGAGCCGAATCCCCGAGTCCTCTTCGGCGGCTGGAAGGGCTCCGGGAGCGATCCCGACCTGCGCCCGGAGCGTTCCCGCACGATCGAGCTCACCGCGGGGACGGCCCGGGCCAGGACCCGGGGGTTCGCCAGCCTGTGGAGGGTCCACAACGAGGATCTGATTCTGACCCGGGGACAGGTCCTGGACCTGGAGGGTGAGGTGCTCGACCTGGGGGGAGCCCGGAACGCCGGTGACCAGACGATCGAGGGCATGGATCTCCACGGAGAGGTCCTGTTGGGGCCCGGGCC
>JAWVZJ010000382.1:0-2992 GCA_033722255.1 Thermoanaerobaculia bacterium
GACAGCGCGGTGGCGCCCACCTTCCCCAGCGAGGAGGCGAAGCGGGCCCGGGCGACGGCACTCTTCGAGGGCGTGGTCCAGGAGCACGAGGGGTCTCCGGCGGGAGAGGTGGCCAAGGTGTACCTGGCTCGGCTCTTTTTCGAGGAAGGACGGACCGAGGAGGCCAGGGAGCTCTGGCAGCAGTTCCTGGACGAGAATCCGGACCACATGCTGGCCGCCGCCGTGAAGCTCAATCTTCTCGACCTTGAGCGGGCGGCGGGGAACACGGAGGCGGTGGTGGAGGACCTCCGGGCCTCCCTGGAGGCCGAGGACTCGCCGGTTCCCACCGACGCGCTCCTCTTCGAGCTGGCCGAGAGCCTGGAGGAGCTCGGAAGGTCCGAGGAGGCCCGGACCATGTACCAGCGTCTGGCCGACGAGTACCCGGACTCCGCCTACGCCGGCACCGCCCAGCAGAAGCTCCGGGACCTGGAGCCGGCGGCGGCCTGATCGCCGCGGCCAGACCTCTCCCCGACGGGATGTCGCACTGACCGGTGCTCCCCTATCGGATCATCGCCCGCAAGCGGGAGGGACAGAGTCTCCGGCCCGAGGAGATCGAGGCCTTCGTCGGAGGAACGACGGACGGGAGCTGGAGCGACGCCCAGCTCGCCTCCTTCCTCATGGCGGCGGCCATCCGGGGTCTGGACGGCGAGGAGACCCGGATCCTCACCGAGGCCATGCTGGAGTCGGGGGAGCGGTGGGACCTGGCTGCCGAACGACCCCTGGTCTGCGACAAGCACTCCACAGGCGGCGTAGGGGACAAGGTCTCCCTGGTCTTCGCGCCCTGGATCGCCTGCCTCGGCTCTCCCGTGGCGATGCTCACCGGCCGGGGTCTCGGCCATACCGGCGGCACGGCCGACAAGCTGGAGGCGATCCCCGGCCTGAGCCTGGACCTGGACCGGGAGCGCTGCCTGGAGCTGCTGGATTCCGAGGGAATCGCCATCGGGGTGGCCACGGAGGAGATCGCCCCCGCCGACCGGGAGCTCTACGCCCTCCGGCACGAGACGGCGACGATCGAGTCCCTGCCCCTGATCACCGGGAGCATCCTTTCGAAGAAGCTGGCCACCGGGGCGGGGGCCCTGGTGCTGGACGTCAAGACCGGCCCCGGGGCCTTCCTCACCGAGCTGGAGGAGGCGAGACGGCTGGCCCGGCTCATGGTGGACACGGCCGACGGCCTGGGCTTCCCGACCGCGGCCCGGGTCACGGACATGAGTCAGCCCCTGGGAGAGTGGGTGGGTCATTCGGCGGAGGTTTTGGAGGCCCTCCGGGCGCTGGAGGGCGAGGGTCCGGAGGATCTCGTCGCCGTGACCGAAGCCCTGATCCGGGAGATTCTGAGGTTGCAGGGGCGGGAGATCGAAGACGAGGAGCTCGCCGGGCCCCTGCTCTCCGGACAGGCCCGGGAGCGGTTCCTGGCCTGGGCGGGGGAGCAGGGGGCCGAGGAGGAGTGGTTGCGGAATCCCGAGCTGGAACTGGCCCCCGAGGAGGTAGTTCTGGAGGCGGAGCACTCGGGATTCCTCGCCTCCGTGGACTGCCGGCAGATCGGGCTGCTGCTGGTGGAGGCCGGGGGAGGACGCTCGAAGGAGGGGGATTCGATCGACGTCGGAGTCTCGATGCAGTATCGGACCCGCCTCGGCGAGGAGCTGGAGCCCGGAGAGGAGCTGGCCCGCCTCTACCTGCGCCGGAGGGACGAGAACCTGATCGAGGGCTTCCGGAGCTGCTTCGAGCTGTCCCCGGAGCCCGTCGATCCACCGGATCTGCTCTACGACCCGGTGCGCCCGGAATCCGAGATCGACGACGACGCATGAACTCGAATGAGCCCCTTTTTGGAAGGGAGAGACGACGATGAGCGAAAAGACCTGGAACGTGTACCTGGCCGGCGAGATCCATTCCGAGTGGAGGAACGAGATCGAGGAGGGCGTCCGGGAGGCCGATCTCCCGGTCCGGTTCTCGGCCCCCGTCACCGACCATCCGGCCTCGGACGACTGCGGCGTGGGGATCCTCGGGGAGGAGGAGAAGGACTTCTGGAAGGACCGGAAGGGGGCCGGCATCAACGGGATCCGGACCCGGACGCATCTCCGGGACGCCGACCTGGTGGTGGTCCGCTTCGGGGAGAAGTATCGTCAGTGGAACGCCGCCTTCGACGCGGGCTTCGCCTCGGCCCTGGGCAAGCCCCTGGTGATCCTCCACCCGCCGGAGCACGGCCACGCCCTCAAGGAGGTGGACGCCGCCGCGGACGCGGTGGCCGAGGAGCCGGCCCAGGTGGTGCAGATCCTCCGCTACGTGATCCGGGGGGAGCTGGACCGCTAGGCTCGAGAAGTCTCGGCGACAGAGCCGGGGGGTGGTCCGGGCCGGGAGTCCGTACCGGCTCGAGAAGGTGTCCGCTTCGGCGTGGATACTTTTCTGCAACTGACCGGAACGAGCTGTACGGTCTTGGGTATGGAGTGTCCTGTACGGGGGTCGAATTGTACGAATTTCGGGGTGGGCCGACGATTCTTTGGGGAGGGCGACGGGGGTGCGACTGGACGAGACTCGACCTGCCCTGGCGACCCTCCTGTCGGGTGGAAGGCCGACGCTTTCAGAAGCTTCCCCGCAGATCTGCAGCGGGCCCGGAGAGCCACACGGGGATCCATCAAGGGACCATGGATCGCCAACAGAGAAACCATGGATCGGCAACGGAGAGGTCGTGTACCATGCGTACAATCGATTTCGATGGACAGTGAGGAGCCGACGAGCTCGGCTCCGGCGAACAGGAGATGATTATGTTGCGACGGTCGACGGCAGCGGCGGCTCTGATCGTGGGAATGATCCTCGGAACGACTCTGGTTCCCTCCCCGGCCCGGGGAGGGCTGGCGGACGTCGTTCCCTCCCTCTTCGACGAGTTGATCATCCTGGCCCCTCCCACCGGGGACTTCCCGAGCCATGAGACGCATTTCGTGGACGAGGGTCTCGCCCTGCA
>JAWVZJ010000383.1:0-2977 GCA_033722255.1 Thermoanaerobaculia bacterium
GCCCCGAAGAGCTCCCGGACGTAGGAGCCCAGGTCCCCCTGGCTCGGCGTGGGCTTGAGCTCGTAGAGGAGGGACTCGATCTCCTCCTGCATCTCGCCCGCCGTCTGGTATCGATCGTCGGGATCTTTCCTCAGGGCCCGATCCACGATCCTCTCCACGTCCCCCGGAATTCCGGCATCGATCTCCCGGGGGGACCGCACCCGGCACTCCCGGACCGACTCCAGGACCGAGAGCTCGCTGTCTCCGGCGAAGAGTCGCTGGCCCGTGAGCATCTCGAACAAGACGGTGCCCAGAGAGAAGATGTCCGACCGGGCATCGACGACCCGTCCCCAGGCCTGCTCGGGGGACATGTACTGCAGCTTGCCCTTCAGGGCCCCCATCTGGGTCTTGCTGGCCTTGGCCACGGCCTTGACGATTCCGAAGTCGCAGAGCTTGATGTCCCCCTCGTAGCTGATCAGGACGTTCTGGGGAGACACGTCGCGATGCACCAGCCCGAGCTCCCGATCCTCGAAGTCTCGCTTCCGGTGCGCGTAGTCGAGGCCGCTGGCGAGGCGCCCCGCCACCAGGAGCGCCAGCTCCTGGGGAAACGGCTCGTCCTCCTCCCGGGCCGTGTTCAGGATGGAGCGGAGGTCCTTCCCCTCCACGTACTCCATGGCGATGTAGTAGTCCTCGTCGATCTTGCCGAGGTCGTAGATGTGGATGATGTGGGGGTGGTTCAGCTGCGCCGCCAGCTTCGCCTCGTCGATGAACATGGTGACGAAATCGGAGCTGTCCGTGAGGTGGGGAAGGATCCTCTTGATGGCGACGGTCTTCTGGAACCCCTCCATCCCCTGCATCCGCGCCTTCCAGACCTCGGCCATGCCTCCGACCGCGACCCTCTCCAGAAGGGTGTACTGGCCGAAGCTCTCTTCGCCGAACTCCGGAGCCGCCGTCTCCGGGGTCCCCGGGGTCTCGGGGGTCTCCGGAGCCGGTTTCTCCGGCGCGGGTTCCTCGTCTTCGGAAGGCTCCTCCCGGCCGGAGTCCCCCCCGGGACGGGCTCGAGGCGACTCCTCCATCACCGGCACCTCGAGATCCTCGGGGCGGATCGCCTCCATCCTCTGGGTGGCGAACTGGTCGCCGGCGACGTCCGAGGCGGAGTCCGGTGGCGATTCCTCCCCGGTGTCCGCCGGCCCCGGAGCCTCCTCCACGCTCGTTCGAGCTTCCTCCCCCTCGTCTTCCCCGGGTACCGTGGTCTCGGACGGACGCTCCGGCTTCTCCTCCGGCAAAGGACGATCCGGAGATGTCGGCACCGGAGCCGACTCCCTCTCCTCTGCCGACGGCTCGAATTCGCTGCCCCCGCGCTCCTCGTGCTCTTCGCCTTCCGGTGCCTCGGAAGACGAGGGGGCGGCCTTCGGCTTCCTCCGCTTCTTCCTCTTGCCGACCCCCAGACCGGACAGGGTCTGATCCAGCAACGCATCCAGGTCCTCTTCCTCCCGCCCTCGTCGCTGGCGAGGTTTCTTCCGGCGCTCCGGCTCGTCCGACGCTCGGTCTCGGGGCTTGCCCGCGCTCCCCAGGACGCCCGACAACGTCTCCTCGATCTGGGCGTCGAGATCGTCCGAAGCCCGGGATCTCCCGGATTTCGAGGGGCGAGCCGGGGTGGGCGGAGCATCGTCGGGCCCCGGCGCAGGCTCGGAGCCCCCGGCCTCGTCCCCCTCTCCCGCCACCTCCGCCAACATGTCGCCGAAGAGCTCGGCCGACGTGAGCTGGGCACCGGTGGAAGCTGCCTCCCGGGCCGCGGCTTCGGCCGCCTCCCGCTGGAGCTTCGCCAGGCACCTCCGGACCGACGCCCGGAGCTCTTGCTCCGTGAACGGCTTCTCGATCGTCGCCTCGCCGGGACCCCGGTGCTCTTCGCCCTCCTGGATCAGGACCAAGACTCCCGGTCCTCCCCGATCCCGGGAGAAACTTCCGACGAGCTCTGAGGCCCGATCGTGCTCTGTGCTCACCAGGACGAGATCCGGATCTCGGTCGGGCGCGGAGCCCCCCATCTCGACCTGCCAACCCTCGGCGGAGAGGGCAGACTCGATCCGTTCACGATCGCTTGGATTCGACTCGAAGACGACTATCAGGGACATGGAGGACGAACTCCCGGGGGAAACTCGATCTTTCTAACATCCAGCAGCATAGCAGTCAATCGCCGGGTTTCGAAGGCCCGCCGGCATCCACGATCGACCGATGCTTTCCTCCGCCGGCGCGACCGGCTCGCTGTCGCGCTATCCTGAAACGCGAAATGCGAATTCTCGGTCTGGATCCCGGAAGCCGCCACACCGGATTCGGCTGCATCGAGCCGCAGGGAAGCTCCTGCCGGGTGCTGACCCAGGGGCGGATCAGCTGTCCCTCGGGAGAGTCTCTGCCCGAACGGCTCGCCCGGCTCGCCGAGGACCTGGACGAGCTCGTCCAGCGATGGGATCCCGCCATCGCGGCCCTGGAGAAGCCGTTCCACGGCGTCAATCCTCGGTCCCTGATCGTCCTCGCCCAGGCTCGGGGTGTGCTTCTTGCGACCCTCGCCGCCCGTTCGATCCCGGTGGAGGAGTACGCTCCCGCCGAAGTCAAGAGCGCGGTCACCGGAAACGGTCGGGCGAGCAAAGACCAGGTCTCACGCATGGTTCGCATGCTGACGGGGGTGGACGGAGATTCCCTCTCCGAGGACGCGGCGGATGCCCTCGCCGTGGCCCTCTGCTTCGCGGCGCGACGAAAGTGGCGGGGAGCCACAAAGGGATAATTCGTTGCAACTAAAAGAAAACAAAGGGCTTACGAGGCACCAGGCGTCCTTGACCCCTTTTTTCGCCCTGTGCTAAGATGCGCGTCTCCCGTAACATGCGCCGCGAATCGCTTGTTGCGGGCGGACGATATGGTGTCTTCGTGCACTCTGCGGCGCACAAGGAACTTCGACAGAAGATCGGAATCGGGAACTCGACCCGCCCTGGGCGGGTCCAACTCA
>JAWVZJ010000384.1:0-2971 GCA_033722255.1 Thermoanaerobaculia bacterium
GAGGGGGAATCCACCATTCCACCCTCCTCGAAGGGCGTCGCCCAGGGATGGCCGGGAGCCACGGCCAGCTCCCGGCTGGCGCCGTCCCAGGGGTCCAGGGGCGGCAGGAATTCGTAATGGGGCGGCTCCTCGGGCTCCGCTCCCCGGGCCCCCGGGCCCGAGAGAAGGGAGAGGAACACGAAGACCGCGGCCGTCGACAGCACGCTCGAACGCTTCATCACCAGCCGACTCTACCGCGGAGGGTGAAGCCGAACCTCGACGAATCACCCGGGACCGAGTACCCTGACCCCCCGGCAGACGAACGACCGGATCGACCCACCGACCAAGGAGGAAATGAGATGGCCACCTACACCTGTGATTCCTGCGGCATGAGCGTCGACATCCACTGCGCCGAGTGCGGGGCGGAGCTCGTCCCCGACGAGGTCACGAAGGACGGGAGCTCGATCTCCGTCGCCAAGTGCCCCAACGGCCACGGCATGATCATGTCCCCGATGTGCTGCGCCGAGAACATGACCTGCACCGCCGCCTGAACGGAGGCAAGATCCGTCTCGGGGTCGGGGATCGATCGTCCGACCTCCCGGATCGGACTGTCCCGGAGCCGACCGGGCTCTCCCGCCGGGCTCAGGCGGCTCCGGAAACCTGGAGCACCCGGGCCAGGTCCACCATCCGGGCGAGGGTGCGCTCCAGATCCACCGCATCCGACCAGAGGCCCCGCTGGATGCCGTAGAGCCGGCCCTGGACCAGCTCGATCCGGTCGGCGGCATCCCGGGCCCCGAGAAGAGCCATTCTGCGACTCGGGGTGAGATAGCTCCGGACCACCTCCTCCGGACCCAGAACCCGGAAGGCCTTGTCGAAGGCCCGGTGTCCCGTACGGGCCGACCCCGGAAGCCAGGACAACCACCCCACGGAGCGGAGATCGATCTCCTCCGGAGCTCCCGGGACCTCGACGATGATCCGCGTGTAGAAATCCTGGGAATCGGTCCACCATTTCCGCACCGCCACGGAATCCACGACCAGCGTGAACCCTTCGAAGGTCCCTTCCAGGACGAGCTGGCCTCCCCCGGGAACGGACCGGCTGACCCGCCGAGAGAACGCCTTCTTCAGCCATGCGCCGTCGATCTCCCGGACCGGCTCCGGCCCCTCCGCCCTCCGGGCCTCCAGGCCGTGCCGGGAGGCCAGCTCCCTCCAGGTCTCTTTCCTCTCCTCCTCTTCCTGCACCAGTCCCCGCATGTGACGCACCAGGAAAAGGACAGCCGCCACACCCACGACGACGATGAAAAGAAGGGTCCAGCTCACCCCGGTTCCCCGGTCATGGCCTCTCCACTTTAACCAAACTGCGCCATCATGGAGTACGAGCTGTCGTGTTTACGGAACGGGCTGTCTTCTGGGAGAGCCGACGTGATCGAATTTCGGCATGAGCTGTCGAAGGGAGAGAAGCCAGGGTGCGGTTCCATACCGACTCGCCTCCGATTCCCGTCCTCTTCCGTAGGACGGCCGTCCGGAGACCGGGAGAGCTCGGACACCGAGCACGGCCGGGGGGCATCGACTCCGCCTCCGATTCGTACACGGATCCGCTCCCAGGCGGCCGGCGGGAAGGGGCGCCTCGGGCCGGGCGGCCCGGCTAGGGAGAGGCCGCGATTACCGGGGCCGAACCGTCCTCGGACAGAAAGTCCCGGATGGCCCGGCTCACGGCCTCGGGGCGGTCTTCCATGATCAGGTGACCCGCCTCCGGGATGACCACGAACCGGGCATCGGGCAGCACGTCCGCCAGGCTCCGACCGTACTCCAGATCGAAGGTCTGATCTTCGCTCCCCCACAAAAGCAACGTCGAGGCGCCGATTCGGCCGAGATCCGGCAGCGCAGGCGGTTGTCTGGAGACGGGCTCGGTCAGGCCCCGGTACGCCCGTGCCGCACCCTGGACCCGGAGCCGCTCCAGGTAGGAGGTGACGAGCTCCGAAGTGACCAGGGAATCGTCCACGATCGATTCCAGGAGATGGTCGGTCATCATTCGTCGGGTCAGGAGGCTCCGGGTGATGATCCAGGCCACCCCCGGCCAGTCGGCTCCGGTGTACATCCGCAACCGGGAGATCTCGGGTCGAGCCGCGTTCACGAGCACCAGGGATCGGATCCGCTCCGGACGTTCCGCAGCCAGGGTCAGGGCGATCGCTCCGCCGTAGGAATGCCCGACCAGGTGGGCGGACTCGATCCCCAGCCGATCCATCACACGCTCCACGAGACGGGTCTGCCCTTCCCGTGTGTACGCCCCGAGGCGGGACGGACGTTCGGTCCAGCCGAATCCGTGGAAGTCCAGCGTCACGACCCGATGGTGGGCTTCCAACCCCGGCACCACCCGTCGCCAGCTGAAGCTCGAGCCGCCGAACCCGTGGAGGAGGATGACCGGCTCGCCGGCCCCCGCCTCCCGGACGTAGACCCGGTGCCCGTCGATCTCCAGGAGATGCTGACCGTGGGCAGCCACGACCTCCCGGTAGGGGGTGAACGAGGCACAGGCGACCGAGCCGAGGAGCACGACACCGAGGGCGAGGCATCGGAGCCTCCTCTGGAGATCAGGACGGAGATTCGTGCTCGGGTGTTCCACGGAAGTCCCCATTGTGTCTGATCACCGCCCTCCGGTCCAAGGCCCGTCCCCTGACCCGACTATCATCCACCGGTGGAGAGCTTCGACCTCCAGCGCTATCTGGCTCGAATCGAGCGGCGAAATGTCTCGCAGCGAACCGAAAATGCCCTCCGCGCTCTCCACGCGGGCCACCTCTCGGCCATCCCCTTCGAAAATCTCGACGTACGCCTGGGCCGAGGGATCTCCCTCGACCTCGGAGATCTCCAGGACAAGATGGTCCGTGGTCGCCGGGGAGGGTACTGCTTCGAGCAGAACACCCTCTTCATGGCCGCGCTCGCCGCCATGGGCTTTCGGGTCGAAAGGCTCGAGGCGCGGGTCCGACCTCCCGGCGCCACC
>JAWVZJ010000385.1:0-2957 GCA_033722255.1 Thermoanaerobaculia bacterium
TCCACCGCCTTCTCCTGGAGGAGACCCTGGATCGGCTCCGTCTCCGGTACGAGCGCCGGGGCTTCGCCGAGGCCCGGGTCTCGGCCGTCACCGACTGGAACGAGGAGCGGACCCTGGTGGACGTGGAGATCCGGGTCATGGAGGGCCCCCGGCGGCGGGCCGGTCATCTGATCGTCCGGGGCAACGAGGACACGGAGTCCGACGTGATCCGGGCCGCGGCGGGCCTCGTCTCCGGGGAGCCCCTGAGCCGGGAACGTCTCCTGGAGCTCCAGAGGAATCTCTATCGGCTCGGGATCTTCTTCCGGGTCGAGGTGGATCTCGCCCCGCCGGGAGACGATCCCGAGCACCGGGACGTGATCGTTCGGGTGGTAGAGGGGAAGACCCAGCGGCTCTCCTACGGTGTCGGTTGGGACACGGAGGAGGGCTTCGGGGGACTGATCGGGTACTCCCACGCCAACGTGGCCGGTCGGGCGGTCCGCTTCCAGCTCGACCTTCGACACTCGGAGAAGACCGAGCGGTACCGACTGCTCCTCTCTCGCCCCTACAACCGGGGAGGCCGGTGGCCGGGGACCGCCAGCGCCCTCCTCTTCCAGGAAGAGGACGATCGTCCGAGCTTCTCCCTGGAGCAGCAGGGAGCGCAGCTCGAGCTCGCCCGGACCCGGCGCCAGAATCGATTGAGCCTGTTCTTCGACTATCGGCAGAACGACCTGACTCTGGCTCCGGACGTTGTCCTGGAGGACGCGGACCTTCCCCCCGGCCAGACGGGTCGGGATCTGATGGACATCCAGATCTTCAGCGTCATCCCCCGGGTCGTCTGGGATCGGCGGGACGATCCCCTGGAGCCCCGTCGGGGGAATCAGCTCACGCTCCAGCTCCAGTACGCCCTCCCGGTGGAGGAGATCTCGACGGAGAACTTCCTGAAGCTCTTCGGCCAGTGGGTGCAGTACGTCCCCCTGGGAGGAGATCAGATCCTGGCCGGGAGCTTCCGGGTGGGGGGGATCGAGCCCCTGGGCTCGGCGCCGGTGTCCCTGGCCGAGCGCTTCTTCGCCGGCGGTCGGACGAGCCACCGGGCCTACGGCCGGGACGAGCTGGGGATTCCGGGGGAGACCCTGGACGAGAACGGCCGGCCCGTCGGAGGGAGGGGCCTGCTGCTCGTGAATCTCGACTACCGTTTCCCCGTCGTGGGGAACCTGGGCGGCACTCTGTTCGCCGACGGCGGCAACGTGTGGCGAAGCTACCGGGACGCGAATCCCCGGGAGATGAAGTGGGGTCTGGGGATCGGTCTCCGGTATCGCTCTCCCATCGGACCGCTCCGGCTCGAGTGGGGCTGGAAGCTGGATCGGGAGATCGGAGAGTCTCCGAGCGAGATCTTCGTGAGCTTCGGAAACGCCTTCTGAGCCGGCGTGGGCCGTTCATGAGCCATCTGCCGAGGTCTCCCGACGAGGAGCACGATCTCGGACTCGGAGCCGGGGGAGATGCCGGAGCGGGGGGAGGGGTCGGCCATGGATCGTACGGTCCCGCGCTCCCGCGGAGGGCCTCTTTGATACCCTGAATCGATCCGGGGATGCCGCACACCTCCCATCCCCGCCCGCCATGAACAGCTGCTTGCCATGACCGATCGCGCCGACGCACCGTTTTCCTCCATCGAAGAGGCCCTGGACGACTTCCGGGAGGGCCGATTCGTGATCATCGTCGACGACGAGGATCGGGAGAACGAGGGGGATCTGGCCATCGCGGCCGAGAAGGTCACCCCGGAAGCGGTGAACTTCATGGCCAAGCACGGCCGGGGCCTGATCTGTCTGGCCCTGACCGAGGAGCGGTGCGATGCCCTGGATCTTCCCCCCATGGTCGACGACAACAGGTCGACCTTCAACACCGCTTTCACCGTCTCCATCGAGGCCCGGGGGAAGGTCAGCACCGGGATCTCGGCCGCCGACCGGGCGGCTACGATCCTCACCGCCATCGATTCCGCCACCCGACCCGAGGATCTGATCCGACCCGGGCACGTCTTCCCCCTCCGGGCCCGGAAGGGAGGGGTCCTGGTCCGGGCGGGCCAGACCGAGGGCTCGGTGGCCCTGGCGAGCCTGGCCGGGCTGACGCCGGCGGCGGTGATCTGCGAGATCATGAACGACGACGGGACCATGGCTCGGGTCCCGGACCTGGTGGAGGTGGCGGACGAGCACGGGCTCCGGATGATCACCGTCTCCGACCTCATCCGCTACCGACTCCGCCACGAATCGATGGTCCGGCGGATCGCCTCGCCCCGGGTGCCGACGCCCTACGGAGAGTTTCGGGTCCACGCGTTCCGTTCCCAGGTGACGGGGGAGGAGCACATGGCCTGGGTCATGGGTGCGATCGACGACGAAGACCCGGTTCTGGTCCGGGTCCACTCCCAGTGTCTGACCGGTGACGTCTTCGGATCCGAGCGGTGCGATTGCGGCCTCCAGCTCCACCTGGCCCTGGAGAGGATCCAGAAGGAGGGCCGGGGTGTCCTCCTCTACCTCCTCCAGGAGGGCCGGGGAATCGGGCTGCTGAACAAGCTCCGGGCCTACGAACTCCAGGAGAAGGGTCACGACACCGTGGAGGCCAACCGGCGTCTGGGCTTCGGCGCCGACCAGCGGGACTACGGGATCGGGGCCCAGATCCTCCGGGAGCTCGGGGTCCGCCGGATGCGCTTGATGACGAACAATCCGAGCAAGTACATCGCCCTCTCCGGGTACGGGCTCGAGATCGCGGAGCGGGTTTCCCTGGAGGTTCCCCCGACCGAGAGCAGCCGGGAGTACCTCCAGGCGAAGAGGGAGAAGCTCGGTCACCTGTTGGAGATGGTCTAGTAGCCCCGCATGCCCGTCACGTTGCTTCAGGCACTCGTGAGGATGAAAATCGAACGATGGACGAGTCGATGGTCTGGGGCCGGCCCTTCGGCTCCGAGATCCGGGACCGGGAGGGGACGGCGCGGA
>JAWVZJ010000386.1:0-2939 GCA_033722255.1 Thermoanaerobaculia bacterium
GACCCGGCCGGCGAGGAAGTCGGGATTGATCTTCGAGAGGCCGGCGAAGAGATAGACGCTCGTGAGCTGAGTTCGCATCAGGAGGAGAGGCCAGCCGGCGACGGTACGTCCCTCTCCCGAGGGAGAGGCTCCTGCTTTGGGTCGCCCGCCCCCGCTGGTGAGCTCCGCTGCGGCCAGGAGCAGGAGGAGGAGAGTGAGGAGGAAGAAGTGATTGCTGTAGAGCTGCCGGTCGTAGAGGAGGGCGCCGAGGTGGAGGAGGGCCAGAAGCGGGACGGAGATCCGGGGCCGCCAGCCCAGAAGGCTCGCCAGGGCTGCCGCCGCCCAGAGTCCGGAAAGCGCGATGATCCACGGTTCCGAGAGCGGTGGAGTGACCGTGAGGTAGGGAGTCCGGATCCCCCCGCCCCGGGACAGCTCCTCCAGCACGGGCACCAGCTCGGCGAGCTGGAGCAGGGCGAGGGGGGCCAGCACGAGGCGCAGGGAATCGGCCTTCCCGGCTAGTTGCCGGCGAGCCAGCAGGCCGCGGAGGGCTCGGCTCACTCGCAACGGTGGCTCCCGACCTCTCGATCTCGGATCTCGATCCGGATCCGCAGGGCTTCCGGGATCTTTCGGCAGAGGACCTCGGGAATCCACCTTTCGGCCCGGATCTCGGGCCGGTTCCGGGCGAAGAATCCCCCTTCCGTGAAGCGGGTCTCGTCCCCATCGGGCCCGAGGACGTAAAAGACCACGGGCTCGGGGCCGTGGGCGTACATGTGCCAGCCGAATCGCACGGCGCGATCGGTGGGGAGCCGG
Source organism: Thermoanaerobaculia bacterium (assembly GCA_033722255.1). GTDB lineage: Bacteria > Acidobacteriota > Thermoanaerobaculia > Multivoradales > JAIOJS01 > JAWVZJ01. Next base: position 790 of record JAWVZJ010000386.1, read on the forward strand.
GAGAGGGGCAGGAGGACTTGGACCCCCGCCAGGAAGAGGAGAAAGACCGTCGCCTCGACGATCCGTCGCGGATTCCACGGCGAGCCTTTCTCCGGAGAGCTCATCCGGTCAGGATATCCGCCGGGACCGATCTACGAAGCCCCGCGGCCGTCGCCTCCCGGATTCGGTCCCGGGTCGGAGGACGCGGGTCCGTTCGGCCCGGCGGTCTCGCCCACCACCTCGATCAGGCGCTCCACCGTCACCGGCTTGGGGAGAAAGGCCTGGAATCCGTGGCGACGAGCCCTCTCCTGGTCCTCTCCCCGGGCCAGGGCGGTGAGGGCGATGGCCGGGACCGTCCCTCCCTGGTCCCTGGGAAGGGAGCGGACCTCCTGCAGGAGCTCGAACCCGTTCATCCGGGGCATGGCGATGTCGCTGACCAGGACGTCGAAATCGTTCTCGGGGAGTGTATCCAGGGCCTCCTCGCCGGAAGAGCAGCGTTCCACCCTGGCTCCGGCGGCCTCCAGGACACTGGCTGTGGCATCGAGGGAGTCGGCCTCGTCGTCCACTACCAGGGCGTGGATCCCCGAGAGGTCCGAGAGATCCGTGTCCTCGGTTTCGATCTCCGCCAGGGACGCCTCGTGATGCGGGAGACGGAGGATGAAGGTCGCGCCTTGTCCGATCCCTTCGCTCTCCGCTGTCACCGTCCCTCCGTGGGCCTCCACGATCTCCCGGACGATGGCCAGGCCCAGACCGAGGCCGCCATGCTTCCGCCGGGTCGAGGAGTCCATCTGACGGAAGCGGTCGAAGATCCGGGGAAGAAGCTCCGGCTCGATCCCCTCGCCTTCGTCCACGACACGGATCTCCACCACGTCCTCCCGGACCTCGCAGGAGAGGGAGATTCGGGATCCTTCGGGGCTGAATTTCACCGCGTTCGAAAGCAGGTTGGATACGACCTGTTGCAGCCGGTCCTCGTCCCCCTCGACGACGCAGCTCTCGTCTCCGGGATCGACGTCCACAGTGATCTTCTTCTCCCGGGCTTCGGTTCGGACCGACTCCAGGGCCGACTGGAACACGGGCTCCAGCAGGACCGGCTCCCGGTCGATCTCGAGCTTGCCGGAGAGGATTCGGGAGAGGTCGAGGAGCTCGTCGATGAGCTGGGCCTGGAGGTTCACGTTCCGCTCGATCACCTCGAGCCCGTGATCGATCTTCTGTCGGCCCCGGGGGCTCTGGAGGAGCTGGGTCCAGGTCAGGATCGCGTTCAGGGGGGTCCGGAGCTCGTGGGAGAGGACGGCAAGGAACTCGTCCTTGCTCCGGGCCGCGCTCTGGGCCTCCACGAGGAGACGGGCCCGTTCCCGTTCCAGCTCCTTGCGGTCGTGGATGTCGATGGAGGAGCAGACCAGTCCGGTGAACTCGCCGTCGATCTCCCGAGGAGCGCCCTGAGCCAGGATCCAACGATACTCCCCGTCGCCGTGCCGGAGCCGGACCTCGGAGGTGAAAGTCCCCGACTCATCGACGGCAGCACGCACCGTTCGTCGGAAATCCGGCCGATCGTCGGGGTGGATTCCCTCGAGCCATCCCTCACCCCGCTCCTCCTCGAGGCTCCGATCGCGGAAATCCGCCCAGCCCCGGTTGAACCACTCCGCCTCCCCGTCGGAACCCAGGATCCAGACCATGAGGGGAGCGGCATCGGCGATCCTCCGGAATCGGGCTTCGGTCTCCTCCAGGGCCGCGGCGTGGCGGCGCGCTTCCCGGCGGGCGGCGTCGGTCCGCCGGCGCAGGGCGTGGAGACCCTCGATCAGGCCGGTCAGGACGATCCCGCTCAGAAGGAACAGCCCGCTCACCAGGAGGGTGTGGGGATCGAGGGACGGCGCTCCGGACCAGGGGCTCGAGACTCCGGCGGCGGTGGAGAGGAGGCTGGCGAAGAGGCCGGCCGGAAAGCCACCCAGCCAGGCGGCGAGGACGATGGCGGGGGAGTAGAGAAAGAAGGCGATCTGATCCCCCGGGGTGTGGACGAGGAGGAGATCGATGACCGCGGCCACGAGGACCGTGCCGAGGGCGATGAGGAGACGGAGAGACGGGGACAGATCTTCGGGCCGCCGGTTCATCAGATCGTCCAGGATTTTGTCCGTCATCGACACGGCCGAGTAAGAACCTCCCTATGTCATACCACC
>JAWVZJ010000387.1:0-2936 GCA_033722255.1 Thermoanaerobaculia bacterium
CTCTACACCGAAGTACTTCGACGAATTCGTTACCTCCTTCGCCGCCCCGATTGCTACCGGCTGGAGCGACCAGATGCCGGGTGGGAATTCCACCCACTGAGAAACGCCGACTTTCACGGCGTACTGAGAAATCCAGGCTAGCTCACCGGCCGTGACATCATTCTCCCGATTCCCGAGATGCATCCCTCATGATCGGCCGGAAGATCTCCCAGTACCGCGTGATTCGAAGCCTTGGCCAGGGCGGGATGGGAGAGGTCTATCTGGCAGAGGACCACCGTCTGGGGCGGAAGGTCGCCCTGAAGGCCCTGCCGCCGGAGGTGGCCGACGATCCGACCCGGAAGAAGCGATTTCAGCGGGAGTCCCGAATCCTGGCCAAGCTCAACCACCCGGGAATCGTGACCATCCACGACTTCGTCGAGGAAGGCGATTCCTCGTTCCTGGTGATGGAGTACATCGAGGGCTCCTCCCTGGCGGAACGGATCGGGTTCGAGGGCCTGCCCCTGGACGACGCGATTCGGATCCTGGCTTCCGTGGCGGACGCCGTGGCGGCCGCCCACCGGGAGGGCATCGTCCATCGGGACCTCAAACCCGAAAACGTCATGATCCGGGAGGACGGCCTGGTCAAGGTCGTGGACTTCGGCCTTTCCAAGCTCCAGCCCGAAACGGTGGTCGGGGGCCTACCCCGGAAGGTCACGGAATCCCTGACCCGGGAGGGCGCCGTCATGGGGACCGTCCACTACATGGCGCCGGAGGTCCTCGAAGGTCGGAGAGCGGGGCCTTCCGCCGACGTCTTCTCCATGGGTGTCATCTTCTACGAGATGCTCGCCGCGGAGAAGCCGTTCGTCGGCGAAAGCGCGCTGTCCGTAGTGACTTCGATTCTCCGGGACCGGCCCACGCCTGTCGGCGATCGGCGCCAGCCTCTGCCCTCCGGGCTGGAGGAGATCGTCGACCGCTGCCTGCAGAAGAAGCCGACGCAACGGTTCGCCGATGCCGGAGAGCTGAGTCGCGCTCTGAGCGATCTCGCAGACGAAACCGCGGTCTACGAGCTTCCCGTGGCGACTCGTGGTCGCCCCCCGGCCAGGCGCTGGGTGCTGGGCGGACTCCTGGCCGTCACCCTCGGCCTGGCCGGACTCGGGATCTGGCACCAGATCCGGCAGCCTTCCGAGGTCGCCGAGAATCTCGCCGAGCGCTCCACCGTCGACACCGCTGACCGAGCGGAACGGTCCCCGGAGGGAGTAGCATCCCGGGAGACACCGGTCGCGGTACTTCCCGTACGCACATCCGGGGCCGGGGAGGATCTCGACTCCCTCGCCGTCGGCCTCACGGAGGCCCTGGTCTCTCGCCTCTCCCGCATCTCCCGGCTCCACGTGACCGCCACGTCGTCGGCCCGGGCCGCGGCCCGGGAGGAGAGCTCCGACCGGGAGGTGTCCCGGGCCCTGGGAGTCCGGTACCTCGTCCAGGGCCACCTCGCCCGCCGAGGGGAAGAGCTCAACCTGACGCTGTCGGTAGTAGATCCCGATAGCGGGGCCACGGAATGGGGAGAGACCTTCCAGGGTCCGCCCGGCAGATTGCTCGACTTCCTGACCGAGGCGGCCCCGAAGATCGGGCTCGCCGTGGGGGCCGAGGTCCAGGCGGGAGATCTCCGGGCAGGCGCCTCTGCGGCCCAGAGCTCGGGTCTGGCGTACGAGGAGTATCTCCGGGGTCTGCAGGAGCTCACCGCCAGGGAGCCCGCCGCGGTCCAGAGAGCCCTCGCCCACTTCAGCCGAGCGACCCGGGAGTCCCCGGATTTCGCCCCAGCCTGGGCGGGCCGAGCCAACGCGTCCACCCTCCTGGCATCCTTCAGTGGAGGAGTCGTCCCGGCCGCCGACCTCCTGGAGCAGGCCAGGAGCTCCGCTCGCCGGGCCGTGGAGCTACGGCCCGATCTGGCAGACGGCCACGCCGCCCTGGCTGCCGTGAAGCTGAATTCGTGGGAGGCGGAGGGAACCGAGGACGCTTTTCGGCGGGCGATCACTCTGAATCCCAGCCACGTCCAGGCCCGGGTGAGCTACTCCGCGCTCCTGGTGGCTCAAGGTCGCTTCCAGGAAGCCCTGGTCCAGGCACGAAACCTCCTGGACCTGGATCCCCTCAATCCGATCTCCCACCAGGTGTTGGCCTCGATCCACTATTTCGCCGGGGACTATCCCCGGGCGATCGAGAAGGCCCGAGCGGGGCTGGAGCGGGTCGGAGATTTCTGGCTTCTCCGCCTCACCCTGGGGGACGCTCTTTCGCTGTCCGGTCGATTCGAAGAGGCCCACGGGGAGCTGAAGAAGGCCCGGGACCTCTCCCGGGACGCCGCTCCGGTCCTGACCGCCATCGCCCTGAACGAGATCCGCCGGGGCAACGACCACGAAGCAGAAGAGATCCTGGGGGAGCTACGAAGACGAAGGGAGGCCGGATACGTGCCCCCGAGCCTGATCGCGAAGATCCTGTTCCACCTCGGCCACCGGGAGGAGGGCTTCCGCTGGCTGGAACGGGGTCTCCACGAGCACGACCCCCTCCTCACCTACCTGGCCGTGGACCCCGACTACCGCGAGATCCAGTCCGACCCGAGATTCCAGGAGCTCGTGGAACGGATCGGGATCCTGGCGTGAATCCAGGCCGTCTCCCTGGCTTCATCCGCCGCTCACGGCGGGGACGACCGTGATCTCCGAGCCGTCGTCGACGGGGGTGTCGAGGCCTCCGGTGGTGCGGACGTTCTCGGTGCCCACGATGAGGGCCACGTGGGGGCGGAGCCGGGAGCGCTCCGTGAGGAGCCGGTCCCGGAGGCCCGGGTGGATCTCGAAGAGGGCCTCGAGGGCCGAGGCGACGGTGCCTCCCGGATCCGGGACGAGCACCGAGGCGGCTCCCTCCGTCCGGTCCCGGAGAGGGGAAGGGATGTGCACGGTGACGCTCATGGC
>JAWVZJ010000388.1:0-2930 GCA_033722255.1 Thermoanaerobaculia bacterium
ATCATCGACGAGCAGCACCGATTCGGGGTCGAGCAGCGCCGCCGGATGGTGGAGAAGGGGGATCGCCCGGACCTGCTGGTCATGACCGCGACTCCGATCCCCCGGTCGCTGGCCCTGACGGCGTACGGGGATTTGGAGACGGCGATCCTGGACGAGCTGCCGCCGGGCCGGAAGCCGGTGGAGAGCCTGATCCTTCCGGCGGAGGACCGAGCACGGGCCTACCGTCGGCTGCGGACCGACCTCGAGGCAGGAGGACAAGGATACGTCGTGTTTCCCGCCATCGACGAGCCCGGGGAGCTCGAGATTCCATCCCTGGAAAGGGAGGGGACCGTGATCCTGGAGACCCTGTCGGACCACGAGGGAGCCGTCCTCCACGGACGTCTGCCCCTCGAAGACCGGGAACGGATCATGGAATGTTTCCGGCGGGGCGAAATCCGATTCCTCCTGGCCACCTCGGTGATCGAGGTCGGCGTCGACGTCCCCGCCGCCACGGCCATGATCATCGAGGGAGCGGAACGCTTCGGCCTGGCTCAGCTCCATCAGCTCCGGGGGCGGGTGGGGCGGGGGAAGAGACCCGCGTGGTGCGCCGCGATCCACGGAAGTCTCACGGAGGCCGGCCGGGAGAGGATGAGGGCCTTCCACCGTCACCGAGACGGTTTCGCCCTGGCGGAACGGGATCTCGAGATCCGGGGCCCGGGCGAGCTCCTGGGGGAGCGCCAGGCGGGAGAGGCCGGATTCCGGTTCGCGGATCTCCGTCGCCACATGGAGCTCCTGGAGGCGGCCCGGCAGGACGCTCGTGATCTGGTGGCGGCCGGTAGGATCCCTCCGGAGGTACTCCCGTGATCCGTCGACTCATCCGCTTCGGTTGGCTCGCCCTGATCGGGCTCCTGGTGGCCGGAGTCACCGGCTACTTCGTGGTCTCGGGATCGGACGAGATCCCCGGGCATCTCCTGTCGTCTCTGCTGGCCTTCGGCTGCCTGAGCCTGGTGTTCCTGTGCACCCTCCTCTATCTCCAGGGAATGGCCCGCCTCGTTCGCCGGACCGTCACCGCCAACGAGGTCGAACGGAGCTTCGAAGACCGGCACCGGGCTCTCCGACGCAGGGGCCGTCGCTGGGCCCTGGCGGGGCTCGGAGCCGTTGTCGCGGTCTCTCTCACGGGCTATCCGACCCACCTGGGTCGCTGGGATCCCCAGGTCCACCATGTTCTCTTCTACGCCAGCCTCGTCGTCTCCGGCCTCTCCCTCTGGCGCCTGGGACCGGTGGTTCGCAGGGAGGAGGAGCTGGTAAGGGAGCTGGACGCTGCGGTCAGCGATGGAACCGGCGACTCCATTTCACCGGGGACCGTGGGATAATCGAGTCAGGACGCGAGGCAGCAGAAGCAATCGAACGCGACGGGGTCCGACGCATGGCGCAACCGGCAGTCACCGAATCCACCCGAGAACCGAAGCCCGCCGAGGGGAGGGGTGAGGCCCCGGAGCGATACGAGCCCACCCATCCTGTCCGGATCGTCTCCTCCGCCGCCCTCTTCGACGGCCACGACGCGGCGATCAACATCATGCGTCGCCTGATGCAGGCCACCGGCGCCGAGGTGATCCATCTGGGACACAACCGGAGCGTGGAGGAGATCGTCGACGCCGCGATCCAGGAGGATGCCCAGGGAATCGCCGTGACCAGCTATCAGGGCGGTCACATGGAGTTCTTCACCTACATGCGCCAGATGCTGGACGAGCGGGGTGCCGAGCACGTGAAGATCTACGGCGGTGGGGGAGGGGTCATCGTTCCCCGGGAGATCGACGAGCTCCACTCCCGGGGGATCGACCGGATCTTCTCGCCGGAGGACGGGCGGGAGCTCGGACTCCAGGGGATGATCGACGAGGTCGTCCGGGGCTGCGACTTCGACCTCACGAAGACCGGAACCGTCGAAGCTCCCTTCGGGGAGCTCGCCCGTCAGATCACGCTGGCCGAGCTGGGGAAGGAGGTGGAGACCGTGACCGGGAGCTCCCGGAGGATCCCTGTGGTCGGGCTCACCGGAACCGGCGGTGCCGGGAAGAGCAGCCTGACCGACGAGCTCGTCCTCCGGTTCGTCCGGGATTTCGAGGACCGGAAGGTGGCCGTCCTCTGCGTGGATCCCTCCAAACGGAAGTCCGGCGGGGCCCTCCTGGGCGACAGGATCCGCTTCAACACCGCGAAACATCCCCGGGTCTTCCTCCGATCCCTGGCCACCCGGGGCGCCCGAGGAGAGCTCTCCGGCGCCCTGGCCCAAGTGTTGGAGGTCGTCAAGAACCAGAACGTCGACCTGATCTTCGTGGAGACGGCGGGGATCGGACAGGCCGACAGCGCGGTGGTGGACCTCACCGATCTTGCCCTGTACGTCATGACCTCGGAGTTCGGGGCCCCGAGCCAGCTCGAGAAGATCGAGATGCTGGACTTCGCGGACGTGGTGGTCATCAACAAGTTCACCCGGCGGGGAAGCGAGGACGCCCTCCGGGATGTCCGCAAGCAGTTCCAGCGCAACCACGACCTGTTCTCCATTGCGCCGGAGGAGCTCCCGATCTTCGGCACCAGCGCCGCCCATTTCAACGACCGGGGCGTGAACGCCCTCTACGCCCATCTCGTGAACCGTCTCGAGGAGACGATGGAGCTCGGCTGGGAGTCCGGGACCTCCCCGGGTGGCGAGAGGACCACGGACCCGGAGCAGTACGTGATCCCTCCCGCCCGGGAGCGATACCTGTCGGAGATCGCCAAGAGCTGCCGGGAGCACAAGGCCTGGGCCCGGGAACAGTCGGAGCTGGCGGCGGAGATCGAAGCTCTCTGGCGCTCGATCCGGATCCTCCGGGGACGGGGCGGCGAAGAGGACCGGGAGGACGATCCTTCCTGGCGACCCTTCGGCGACGAAGACCTGGGGGAGATGGAGGTCCCGGTGGCCGAGC
>JAWVZJ010000389.1:0-2909 GCA_033722255.1 Thermoanaerobaculia bacterium
CCTCAGGCTGACCCGGCGGCCCCGGAACCGGAGGTCCCCCCGACGGCTCGAGTGACCCGCAAGGGATCATGTCTCCACGGATGATCAGAAGGGAAAAGGTCGCGGGAACTGAGACCCCTGGCTACCAGATTTCGGCGCCTCGTCGAGCAGTCTCCCCTTCCCTTCTGGAAGCCCCCGGGCATTCCCGCACCCCATGCTCTCGCCAGATCTTCTGCTCTCGGGCAATGGCTCTGAGCCGGCTTCCAGCATGCAAAATCTTTCTAGAAACCACATCATCTTGTGTTTCCTCTTGACACCCCACACAACATCTTGTACTTTCCAGGATGTTCGTCCAACCAGGAAGTACCTGTCGAAGATGTCCCGGACCGGAGTGGCGACGGGGCGGGGAGGCGATGGTCCACACCGTGAACACCGATCGAGAAGAGGAGTGAGTCGATGCTGGCAACCCGCGTCGTGAAGCGCACCGGAGAAGTCGTCGATTTCGACGTGGAGAGGATCAGGACCGCGATCCAGAAAGCGGTGGACGCCACCGGCGCCGACGTCGACCCCCTCCGTCTCGACCGTCTCGTGGACGGGATCGTGGAGGAGATCTCCGGACGGTTCACGGACTTCTTCCCCAACGTCGAGAACATCCAGGACATCGTCGAGAAGCACCTGGTCCTGGACGGGCTCTACGAGGTCTCGAAGGCCTACATCCTCTATCGGGCCGAGCGGCAGAAGATGCGGGAGCAGGCGAAGGAGCGGGCGATCCAGGACGCCCGCCTGGGCAAGCTCACGGTGGTCAAACGGGAAGGCCAAACCGCCCTCTTCAATGTCAAGAAGCTGGAGGAGAACGTCCTCCGGGCCGCCGAGGATCTCGAGGACTCCATCGACGCCGATCTCCTCACCCGGGAGGTCGTCAACAACGTCTACGACGAGATCCCCACGGATCAGATCGAGCGGGCCCTGGTCCTGGCCGCCGCTGCCTACATCGAGAAGGATCCCGCCTACAGCAGCGTCGCCGCCCGTCTCCTCCTCCAGAAGCTCTACAAAGAGGTGATTGGCCGTTCGACTTCCGGAGAGGAGCTGGACCGGGCCTACCGGGAGACCTTCGTCACCAACCTCGAGCAGGGGATCGAAGACGGCCTCTTCGATCCCCGGATGGGCGAGTTCGATCTCGAGCTGATGGCGGCCAGCCTGAAACCCGAGAGGGACCGGGAGTTCCAGTATCTGGGAATCCAGACCCTCTACGACCGCTACTTCCTCCGGGTCGACGACGAGCCGATCGAGCTCCCCCAGGGGTTCTGGATGCGGGTGGCCATGGGCCTTTCCCTGGAGGAGGACGACCGGAACCGCCGGGCCCTGGAGTTCTACGATCTCATGTCCCAGCTCCTCTACGTGCCCTCCACCCCCACCCTCTTCCACAGCGGGACCGCCCACCCCCAGCTCTCCTCCTGCTATCTGACCACGGTGGAGGACGACCTCCAACACATCTTCAAGTGCCTCTCGGACAACGCCCAGCTCTCGAAGTGGTCCGGGGGAATCGGCAACGACTGGTCCAACATCCGGGCCACCGGTGCCCACATCCACTCCACCAACGTGGAGAGCCAGGGCGTTGTGCCGTTCCTGAAGATCGCCAACGACGTGACCATGGCCATCAACCGGAGCGGCAAGCGCCGGGGAGCCACCTGCGCGTATCTCGAGACCTGGCACTACGACATCGAGGATTTCCTCGACCTGCGCCGCAACACCGGCGACGAGCGGCGCCGGACCCACGACATGAACACCGCCAACTGGATCCCGGATCTGTTCATGAAGCGGGTCAGGAACGAGGAGGAGTGGACCCTTTTCTCTCCCGACGAGACGCCGGATCTCCACCACCTCTACGGCAGGGAGTTCGAGGAGCGATACGAAGAGTACGAGGCCATGGCCGAACGGGGCGAGATCGAGCTCTTCAAGAAGGTCCCCGCCGTCCAGCTCTGGCGGAAGATGTTGACCATGCTCTTCGAGACGGGCCATCCCTGGGTCACCTTCAAAGACGCCTGTAACGTTCGCTCCCCCCAGGACCACGTAGGCGTCATCCACAGCTCCAACCTGTGCACGGAGATCACCCTCAACACCTCGGCGGACGAAACAGCGGTCTGCAATCTGGGCTCGGTGAACCTCTCCCGTCACGTGACCGACGGCGAGCTGGACCGGGAGCGGATCGCCCGGACGGTTGCCACCGCCGTCCGGATGCTCGACAACGTGATCGACATCAACTTCTATCCCACCGGTGAGGCCAGAAACTCCAATCTCCAGCACCGTCCGGTGGGGCTCGGCGTCATGGGCTTCCAGGACGCCCTCTATCTCCTGGACATTCCCTTCGAGAGCGAGGACGCCCTGGAGCTCGCCGACTCCACCCAGGAGCTGATCTCGTACCACGCGATCCTGGCGTCGTCCGAGCTCGCCCGGGAGCGGGACCCCTACCCCACCTTCCAGGGCTCGAAATGGGACCGAGGGATCTTCCCCTTCGACACCCTGGACCTCCTGGAGGAGGAGCGCGGTGTGCCGGTGGAGGTGAACCGGACTCAGCGGCTCGACTGGTCCGACGTCAAGGCCCACGTCGCCGAGCACGGGATCCGCAACTCCAACATCATGGCCGTGGCCCCCACGGCGACCATCAGCAACATCTCGGGCTGTTTCCCCTGCATCGAGCCGATCTACAAGAACATCTACGTGAAGGCCAACATCAGCGGCGAGTTCACGGTGGTGAACTCGTATCTGATCGAGGATCTCCAGGAGCTCGGCCTCTGGGACGACGACATGCTCGAGCAGCTCAAGTACTTCGACGGCTCGGTCCAGCCGATCGCCGAGATCCCCGACCGGTTGAAGGCCAAGTACAAGGAGGCTTTCGAGATCGATCCGGTCTGGGCCCTGCGGCTCACCGC